>JBAQYC010000032.1:0-2792 GCA_049299835.1 Candidatus Cryosericum sp.
GGTTCGAACTGGTGGGTGTCGCCGCGAGTGAGCGGTCGGCCGGAAAACAGTATGAAGACGTCGCACGCTGGTACATCCCGGGAGAGATCCCGGTCGCAGCCCGCACGATGACGGTCCTGCCATGTACAGCCGAGGCCATCGCGGCAACCGGCGCCACGCTCGTCTTCTCGGCGCTGCCAAGCGATGTTGCCGGTCCCATCGAGCGGTCGCTTGCAGACGCCGGCATGGCGGTCGTCGCAGACACAGCGTCACACCGCATGGACCCAGACGTCCCACTGCTCGTGCCGGAGGTCAACGCAGAGCATCTGGACGCACTGTCCACCCAACGTACAGGGAACAGGAAAGGATTCATCGTCACCG
The DNA here is from genome assembly GCA_049299835.1 of Candidatus Cryosericum sp. Taxonomy (GTDB): domain Bacteria; phylum Caldisericota; class Caldisericia; order Cryosericales; family Cryosericaceae; genus Cryosericum. Next base: position 361 of record JBAQYC010000032.1, read on the forward strand.
GCCCCAACTGCAGCACCGCAGGACTGGTTCTTTCGCTCAAGCCTCTGCAGGCGGCATTCGGTATCCGACGGGTCGTCGTCGTCACGATGCAGGCGCTGTCGGGCGCCGGATATGCGGGCGTCCCCTCGATGGCGATCGTCGACAACATCATCCCGTATATCAGGAACGAGGAAGAGAAGATCGAACGTGAAACGCACAAGATGCTGGGTACATGGGCAAACGGGTCGTTCCGGCCGGCTGACATCGCCGTCAGCGCTTCGTGCAACCGCGTCGCAGTCCTGGAGGGACACACCGAGTCCGTTCTGGTGGAACTCTACCATTCAGCGTCTCCCGAAGAGGTTGAGAACGTTATGCGCAGCTTCCAGGGAGAACCCCAGCGCCTGCACCTTCCTACGGCGCCCGACCACCCCATCATCGTGCGCTCAGAGTTTGACCGCCCGCAGCCGCGCCTCGACCGCATGGCCGGCGAACCGGCACGAGCCCGTGGTATGGCGGCGGTCATCGGACGTGTCCGCAGCGATCCCGCATTCGCAATGGGGATCAAGTACACGGTCCTGTCACACAACACCATTCGCGGAGCCGCGGGCAATGCCGTTCTGACCTCCGAACTGCTTGTGGCGAAGGGTCTCCTGTGAAAACCGTCGTGATGAAGTTCGGCGGCGTCCTCGTGCAGGATGCCCCGGCCATTATGCATGCAGCCCAGCTGGTCATACAGACCACGCACAAGAATACGCGAGCCGTCGTCGTAGTCTCCGCCATGGCGGGCATTACCGACACACTCCTCGACCTGGCCGAAAAGGCTCGCCTGGGACACGGCGACGAAGTTGCTGCGACAGTGGACCTCCTGGAGAAGCGCCATGAAAAGGCTGTGCAGACGGTCTTCAGCTCGACTCCTGCGATGGCGGTCCAGCCGGTGGTGGACGAAGAGCATGCGCTCTTCACATCCCTCAGACAAGCACTGGCGGGCGTCGCCATGCTGCACGAACTCACGCCCCGTTCGCGTGACCTCATCGTGTCGTTTGGCGAACGGTGCTCGGCCCCCATCATGTCCGCAGCTCTCCGCGCAGCCGGCCTGACGTCCAGGTCGCTGACCGGCGGCGAAGCGGGGATCGTGACCGACGACGCATTCGGCGGTGCGGCACCCCGGCTGGACGTCGCCCGAAAGACGATCCCCCGTGCGCTGACGCCTCTCCTGGACCGCGGACTAACCCCTGTCGTCACCGGATTCGTCGCGGCCGATGAGGAAGGCGTCATCACGACACTGGGAAGAGGTGGATCGGACTACACTGCCACTATCCTGGGCGCATGTCTGCCCGCCGACGAAGTGTGGATCTGGAAGGAGGTCGACGGTGTGATGACTGCCGATCCCAAGCTCGTCCCGGACGCCGTCCGCGTGCCGGCCCTGTCTTATCGCGAGGTCATGGAACTTGCCTGGTTCGGCGCCAAAGTCCTCCACCCTATGACAGTTGCCCCCGTCCAGGGGGCGGGCATCCCGATCCGCATCCGGAGCGCCTTCCTGCCGACGTCTCCCGGCACCATCGTGCGTGCCGGCACCCCCGAGAGCAGTCCCGTCAAGGCGGTGACATCGATACGGAAGCTCACGGCACTGACGATTGGCGGAGCAGCGATGATCGGCACGTCCGACGTGGTCAGCAGGGTCTTCAGTCTCCTCGCAACGGCTCAGCTCCCCCTCCTGATGATCTCGCAGAGCTCATCGATGGCCAACATTTCGCTGGTCATGACCCAGACCGACGCCGAGCATGCAACAAGGCTCCTGCACAAGGAATTCGCCGGCAGTACGGTCATCCGGGACATCATTGCCACACCGCATGTTGCCATCGTCGCCGTCGTAGGTGACGGCATGCGCGGCACACCCGGTGTCGCCGCCCGCATGTTCGCCTCACTGGCCGCTGAGAACATCAATCTGCTCATGATCGCCCAGGGCTCCAGCGAGGCCAACATCTCGGTCCTCATCGCCGAGAAGGATGCTCAGAGGGCAGTGCGCGCTGTTCATGCAGCATTCGGCCTGGCAAGGTCCACATAGCCGGCATCTCGACGAGGTTTGCCGGCGACGGCACATGCGGGATAACGTTCTCCATACCTGTCACCCTTTAGTGCTTCACACAAATGTAGACAAAGTGGCGAGCAACGGTGATACAATAAGTGAAGATGGCTTTGAGCGATCCAGCAACGCTTGGAAAGACAAGGGGGTAGGAATGACACAGAAGTACGAAGTCTACAAGTGCGAAGTCTGCGGCAACATCGTCGAAGTGAGCCATGAGGGTAGCGGCACGCTCGTCTGCTGCGGGCAGCCAATGACATTGATGGCTGCAAAATCCACTGAAGCCGGAACCGAGAAGCACCTGCCTGTCGTCGAAAAAGCGGAGCATGGGGCAACGATCAAGATCGGTGCTGTTCCGCACCCGATGGAA
>JBAQYC010000033.1:0-7104 GCA_049299835.1 Candidatus Cryosericum sp.
GAGTTGCCGCATTTGATGTTGGTCTCCAGCTTGGGGAGCAGGCGCTCGCGACCACCCCTGGTGAACAGCTCGGCCGTCTCGGAGGTCTCACCCTCCAGCAGGCGCAAGGTCAGCGACAGCTTGGCGATCTCGACCGCCTGGTCGTCGATGTCCACACCGTAGATGTTGTTGGTCAGGATGCGGCGCTTCTCGTCGATGGTCAGCCGATAGTCGCCCGCGCGTGGTTCAATGATGCGGTGGTCCTTGAGCGCTTTAGCGCGGTGCGTCTCCTGGGCGTACCAGTCCAGGTGCCAGCTGAGCAGCTTGTCATATGCGCCCAGCAGGAAGCTGCCGGAACCGCAGGCGGGGTCGAGGATGTGCAGTCGCTCGACCTTGGCGGGCGTCGTCTCCTTGAGTGCCTCGCCGACCGTATGGTCCACGATGTATTCCACGATGTCCCTGGGGGTGTAGTAGACGCCGCCGGCTTTCTTGACCTCGGGCTTCTCCTCCACCTTGACGCGGTGCTCGGCCGTGAGGCGGATGGTCTTGCCCAGGAACTGCTCATAGATGTTGCCCAGGATGGCGACGTCCAGCACCGAGAACTCGTAGGGGCTCTGCGGGTAGTAGACGCTGCGGACGATGTCCTTGATGATGTTGTCATCGACCGTCAGGCCTGGTGTCAACGTGTCCTCGGCGAAGTCGAAGAGGCCGCCATTGTACCGCGCATCGGCCTGTGTGAACAGTTGCAGCAGGCGCACGTACTGATTGGTGCCATTGAACAGTGCATGCATGTTGCCGTAGGTGTCGATGCCGCGGTCCTCGGCGATACGCAGGAACACGATGCGGTCGATCGTCTTCTGGACGGCGAAGTTGAGTTGATGCAGCGGTAGGTCGCGGTTGCGCAAGGCGATATTGCGTGCCAGCTTCTCACGCCACTGATCGATGAGCTTCAGGAACTCCTTGTCGACTTCTCCGGTGCCATGCTTGTTGCGCGTGTCTTCAACGTACTTGTCAAAAGCGCCGTGCAGAATCGCCTCGCGGGAGAAGGTGCCGGTGAGGAACGTCCACTTCTGAAGATAGTCCTCGAACGCGAAGTACTCGATACGTCCTGCGGAGGCGCTGTCATTCGGGCTGGGCTTGATGCGTGTGTCATAGACGGCCAATTCCTGAAAGTCCGTCAGGATGGAGAGTGGCAGTTTGGCCGAGTAGGCGTAGCGGCGCAGTTGATAGGCAGGGCTGGGATCGTTGTGCAGATCGATCGACGGTTTCTTGGCCTCCACGAAAAACTTGCGAACGCCGCCGATGCGGAAGCAGTAATCGGGCGCCTTGGTACCGCCGTCGATACTGACCTTGTCCTCGCGGATGACCTCGCGGTACTGCTCGGCATAGCCGGCCGTGTTGGCAACATCCCAGCCCAGCAGCTCAAACAGGGGATCGATGAAGTCGGTGCGTGTGTTGGCCTCGTCATACGAGGCACCCTTGTACTGCTCCAGGTGTTCCTTGAAGCGGTCGATCAGTTGGCTCAGTCCGTCCGGCAGATTCTCCATGGAGCCTCCTCATTTAGTATTGTACACCAAACGAGAGGCGTACAACCTGAAACAGACAGACCATGTCTGTATCTCAGACGCAGATTTCGGGATTCAGCTATACTCCAACTAGACGGTGATCACTTTGTCTGGAGACAATACTATGAAGAAGAAAGAATCCTGGGAGTTCCTCAAGGATTTGTATGCCAGATTCCTGAATGACGATCTGCTTTCAATGGGAGCACAAGTCGCCTTCTTTCTGCTCTTGTCCCTTTTCCCATTTCTTATATTCCTGGTTACGCTTGTCTCCTATGCGCCCATGGTCGACATTCAGGATAGTATTCAGATCCTTGCTGCACTTATGCCCGCGAGCGCATACCAGATCTTACAGGACATCATTGGTCAGACGATAGCCGACAGGAGTGGGACTCTGTTGTCCTTTGGCATGCTGCTCGCGGTGTGGTCGTCCGCCAGTGGCGTTACTTCTCTGATGCGGGGCATCAATAGGGCTTACGACCAGGAAGAAACGCGCCGTCCCTGGAAGATCAAGGCTGTTTCCTTGTACTTCACACTTGAACTTGCCGTTGTGATCGCTGTTTCCCTGGTCCTGATCGTTCTTGGCAAGAACCTGGGAACACGAATCTTCCAGTTCCTGGGGTTCTCGGACATCTTCGTCGAGATCTGGATCTATGCGAGGTTCATCATTGTTACCATCACAAGCATCCTTGTGTTTATGTCTTTCTACCACAACACTCCAAACCGTCGATTGAGCTTCAGAGAGGTCATACCTGGGGCAACGGCAGCTTCGCTTGGCTGGGTCGCTGTTTCTATAGGTTTCTCTTACTATGTCAACAACCTTGGTAACTACCCGAAGGTATACGGAAGCCTCGGTGGCATCATTGCCTTGCTGATGTGGATGTATCTCAGCAGCATCAGCATCCTGATGGGCGCTGAAGTGAACGCCTCTCTCATGTTCACGAGGACCGGGGGAAAGAAGCCGAAGTTCAAACGGTTCTAGAATCATACGTGGTCAGGAAGAGCTGTGCAGGCATCTCCGATCTTCTTCTTCGCCTGCAGGTTAGTCAGAATAACAGTATCGCGTCATACTCATAGTTGAGGGTATGACCTCCGATGTGACGCCGTATGGATACGGCGCGCCGAGGGTGATGGCGACCAAGTTTCGTTACTTGGAGGGGGAAAAATGAACACGAGCAAGCAACTGCGGAAACGCTCACGCATCATCGCGGGAGAGAGCGATGACAACGTGCATGTTCGTGTAAAATGATAATGGACGGAAAGGTCCGCACCACTAACAGCATTCAGCCTGAAAGGCAAGGGGGTCCAAACCATGGAATATACAAGAAGTGGAGATCTCATCGCTCTGCGGGTCAACCGCGGCGAGGAAATCATCTCCTGTGTGAAAACAGTCTGCGAAAAGGAGCAGGTTCACTTTGGAAGCATTTCCGGGATCGGCGCAGTAGATCACGTCGTTGTCGGTCTGTATCACGTTGCAGACAAAAGCTACGCATCCAACACCTTTGACGGTGAAATGGAAGTGACATCTCTTCTCGGCAACGCTACGGAAAAGGGTGGCCAGGTCTATCTGCATTTCCATGCCGCATTTGCAAAAGCGGATGGACAGGTTGTCGGAGGCCACCTCAATGAGGCCAGGGTAAGTGGAACTGCTGAGATCTTCATCCATACCGCACCGGGGTCGATCGGCAGGAAAGCTGATCCTGTTACCGGCCTGAACCTGTTCGACTTCTAGTCCCGCAAGTATGGAGTAATGGCTACGACCGGCTAGTGTCCCTTCCCCGCGATCATCTCCAGGGCATGAGGGAGGAGAGGGATGAGGACTTCCATGCCGTCCTGCACGGCATGCAGGCTGCCGGGGAGGTTGATGATGAGGGTGGTCTTGCGCAGGCCGGCTTCCGCGCGGGACAGGCAGGCGGTCGGAACGCCCTTGTTGAGGCCGTAGAGACGGATGGCTTCACTGATGCCGGGCGCACGGCGGTCGACGACAGACAGGGTCGCTTCGGGCGTAACGTCGCGAGGGGAGAAGCCCGTGCCACCGGTGGTGATGATGGCGTCGACGTGATGCTCGGTCGCCATATGTTCCAGGATCTCGGCGATTCTCATCTGCTCGTCCGGAACAATCGTCATCTGGTCGATCGTCCAGCCTGCACCCTGCAGGCGTCCGGCGATGAACGGACCGCTCTCGTCGACGCGGGTCCCTGCTGCGCAACTGTCGCTGATGGTCAAGACTGCTGCTGTCATGGGGTTCCTCCTTTGCTGATGATGGTGATGATGTCGCCGGCCTCGATCATTCCTGGCGTGATGATGCGGGCAAAGATGCCTTCGCGGGGCATGACGCAATCGCCGACCAGTTTGCGGATTTCACAGCCCAGGTGGCATTCCTTGCCGATCTGGGTAACCTCCATCGTGACGGAGCTGCCGATTTGAAGGCGAGTCCCGACCGGGAGAGTCAGCAGGTCCACGCCCTGCGTCGTGATGTTTTCGGCGAAGTCGCCGGGCTTCAGGACAAGGCCGTGACCTTGCATCTTGTCGATGCTCTCCTGTGCAAGCAGGCTTAGCTGACGGTGCCAGTCGCCTGCGTGGGCATCGCACTGCATGCCCAGCATGGTAATGGTGACAGGACCCTCCAGGGGATGTTTGCGCGTGCCTTTCTGTTCGGAGATGTTGACGGAGACCACGATGGGATCGCTCATGCACCCTCCCATGTTCCGGATTGTCCACCGCTCTTGCGGACAAGGCGCAGGTCGGTGATGCGGATGCCCCGTTCGACAGCCTTGCACATGTCGTAGACGGTGAGGGCGGCGGTGGAGGCGGCGACCAGGGCTTCCATCTCGACGCCGGTCTCGGCCTTGGTGCGGGCGGTGGCTTCGATGTCGACGGCATGATCGTCCTCGTTCAGGGTCAGCGCCACGCCGACAAATGTCATCGCGATCTGGTGGCAGAGTGGAATCAGCTCCCACGTCCGTTTGGCGGCCTGGATGCCGGCAACCTGCGCAACTGTCAGGACGTCCCCCTTCTTGAGATTGCCCGCCTTCACCAGCTCGAAGGTAGCGGGTGCCAGCAGGACACGGCACCGGGCGACGGCCTCCCGGGCTGTCTCCAGCTTGCCGCCGACGTCTACCATGCGCGCGTTTCCCTTGTCGTCCAGGTGTGTCAGTTCATTGCTTCTCATGCTATCCTCCTATGCTGCCCATAAGGCGGCCGTAATCACGGGCCGTCTCCGGCATGCACTCGGGTTTCTGCTGCATCGCTTGCGCAAGCAGTGCGCGCAGCGCCTCCTCGTTGACGACGGGGCGCAGGGCGGGCTTGATGTCGATCTCGTCGGCGCCAAACAGACACAGCCGCAGGTGACCGTCGGCGAGCAGGCGCAGACGGTTGCACGTGGGGCAGAAGTGCTCGGTGACGGGCGCAATGACGGCCACAGTCCCGGGCGCCCCGGGGATGCGGCGATACTCCTGCGCAGGACCGTTGCCACGAGGCTTGTCAGCTGGTTCCAGAGGAGCCAGTGCTTCCAGCTTGCGCCGCAGTTCGGCAGCGGGTACCAGGTAGTGATCCCCACCCAATGGGCCGATGGGCATGTACTCGATGAAGCGGACCTCGACGGGCAGACGCCTGGTGAGGTCGAGGTACGGCGCCAGGTCATCGTTGACGCCGCGCAGGACGACGACGTTGAGCTTGATGGGACTGAACCCTGTATCGACTGCTGCCTTGAGGCCAGCCAGTGCTTTGTCCAGCGAGCCGAGACGCGTGAGGTCAGCGTAGACAGTGGGGTACAGCGAAGGCAGGCCGATGTTGACACGTTTCAGTCCGGCGGCCTTCAGCTCGCCGGCAAACTGAGGCAGGAGGATGCCGTTGGTGGTGAACGAGAGGTCCTGCAGACCGGGGACGGCCAGCAGCATGCGCACCAGTTCTACAATGCCGGGACGGCGCAGCGGTTCGCCACCGGTGAGACGCACTTTGACGATACCCTCCGAGACCGCGACGCGCATGAACGCGACGATCTCCTCGAACCGCAGGATGTCCTCATGCTCCAGCATCGGAACACCCTCTTCCGGCATGCAGTAGCGGCAACGCAGGTTGCAGCGGTCGGTGACGGAGATGCGGATATAGTCGATGGTGCGTCCGAAACGGTCGGTCATTAGTGGTCCTCCGGCAGGTCGGTGAGTTGTACTTGAACGGTCTGGCCGGCTTCGACGACGGGCGTATCCTCGGGGAGAACGGCGATGCCCGTGGCAAGTGCCATGGACGTGAGGATGCCCGATCCCTGGGGGCCGGTGAGTGTGGCATGGAGAAGTCCATCGCGTTCCCGCAGGCGGACCCTCACAAAGTGGGCACGTCCAGCATCGGAGCCCTTGGCATACCGTTCGTCGAGGACGGCTGTGTGGACGGGGCGGAACAGCAGGGTATGACCCATCATGCGTCGGACTAGTGGCCGCACATATTCTTCCGCGCAGACCATGCACGACACGGGGTTGCCGGGCAGTCCGACGATGCGTTTGGAGCCAAGGGTCCAGAACGCCATCGGCTTGCCGGGTTTCTGTTTGACGCGCCAGAAGACCAGCTCTGCGCCCATCTCTTGCAGGACTTCCTTCACGAAGTCATAATCGCCGACCGAAACGCCGCCGTTGGTGAGGACGACGTCAGCCTGAGCAAGTGCCTGTTCGAGCGCGGACCGCACGGTCGCACGCGTATCGGGGACACGGTCAAAGACGACCGGGATGGCCCCCATTGCTGCGACCTGTGCCCGAAGCGAGTGTGCGTTGGCGTCGCGGATCTGTCCAGGTCCGGGGACCTGTGCGGCGTCGACCAGCTCTCTGCCGGTGGTCAGGACTGCCACCCGTGCACCGGGGGAGACGGTGACGGTGGCATGACCGGCTGCCGCGCAGACGCCAACTTCGCCGGGGCGCAGGACAGTGCCGGCTGTCAGGACGATAGTGCCATCCTTCATATCTTCGCCCATTCCGCGTACGTTGACGCCGGCTTTGAAAGCCAGCAGGATCAGCACGTCGTCGCCTTCCACGCGGGTCACCTCGACGTGGACGACGGTGTCGGCGCCGTCAGGAAGGGGTGCCCCCGTCATGATGCGGATGGCTGTGCCGGGGCGAACCGGCTGCGTAGCGACACTGCCCGCGGGGACGTCTTCCAGGATGTGCAGGCGGACAGGTGTGGCCTCGGATGCTTGCTGGATATCGGAAGCGAGGACGGCGAAGCCATCCATGGCCGAATTGGCGAAGGGAGGCACGTTGCCTCGCGCCATCACGTCTTCCGCAAGCACCAGACCCGCTGCATCGTCGAGTTCCATCGTGACCGGTGTCAGCGGTGTCGCGTGCTCCAGTATCGCCTTCAGCGCTTCCTCGATGTTCAGCATGATTCCTCCAGTGGTAGATGTTACAACAATGAGGGCTGTCCCCTGTTACACAAGCAGCTCGCCTGCAACGAAGCGGCGGGTCCGGTCGTCACGAGGATTCGTGAAGAAGGTCTCGCGCGGCGCCTGCTCTATGATACGCCCCTCATGCAGGAACGCCACCTGGTCGGCGACGCGACGGGCTTCAAAGATGTCCTG
>JBAQYC010000034.1:0-4444 GCA_049299835.1 Candidatus Cryosericum sp.
ACGTGAGCATTATCGGCAAGGTTGTCGGCCTTGTCCGCGAGCACCTGTCCTGAGGAGGGCGCATGAATCCCACATCTGGCTTCCCGGTCTTTCCGACCCCTTCCGATAACCTGCCACTGCTCTACATCGAGGAACGAGGCGGCCACCTTTCCGCCTTTGTGTTCCGTGGCGAGGTCAAACACGTGGACCGTGTCCTCAAGATGTGGACCAGTGGACGATTTACTTCCGGCCATACGGAGGATGCAACCTACCACACGATCACGAGAGACGACAAGATGATAGCGACGGTCCCAAGGGACAACGTCCATCGACACTGGTACATGGTCCGGTTGATGGATTGACACAAACGCCATGAGCGATCCGGCATGTCCTTTGTCCACCTGAACCTTCACTCGAGCTTCAGCTTTCATGAGAGCTTCGTTCCACACATTCAGCAGCGAGGGAGCAGCCTGCGATGGACGCACAGAAACTGGCGGAACTCATCAGGAAGTCGCATCACATCGTCGCGCTGACGGGCGCAGGAATCTCGACTGCAGCGGGGATCCCGGACTTCCGGGGACCGAACGGGATCTACGTGACCCATCAGTATGATCCCGAGAAGACCTTCGATATCGACTGGTTTGACAAGGACCCACACACCTTCTTCGCATTCGCCCGGGACTTCCTGTCAATACTCGATCGTGTCCAGCCGACACAGGCTCACACGTTCCTGGCCGAACTCGAGCAGCAAGGCTTGCTCCGATCCGTGATCACGCAGAACATCGACGGTCTGCACCAGAAAGCGGGCAGCAGGAACGTCATCGAGGTACACGGCAGCTTCCAGCAGGGACACTGCAGAGTGTGTGGACGCACCTGCTCGTATGAAGAGCTGAACCACAAGATCCATACCGGGAATATTCCCCATTGTGATCGCTGTGATGGCGTGGTCAAGCCGGATATCGTCTTCTACGGCGAGGCGGTTAGACGCATGGACGAAGCAGAATCAGATGCCCGCCATGCAGACTTGTTTCTGGCCATCGGAACGTCACTGACCGTCTATCCTGCCGCAATGCTGCCGGCCTTGAGCGGCGGCCCGGTCGTGTCCATTAACCGGGGAGTCACGGGCGAACCCGTTCGAGGAATGGAGTCCATCGAACGCGACATCGACGAGGTGTTCGCCGAGGTAAGGGGTACACTCTCTCGCAGTTCTTGAGACGGCGAGCCTCGTGTCTGCACAAAATGAGAAGCCCTCGCCTTGCAGGCGGGGGCTTGTGATAATGCTGAACAAGGGGTGGCTAATACACGCCCAGAACGACGTCGGCGATATTGTCAGAGTGGTCTGAGATGCGCTCGAGGTTCGTAAAGAGGTCCACGACGACGACGCCGACCTGCGGGTCCAGTTCATGCGCGTTCAGCCGGGATATATTTCGCGACATGCACTCCCTGGTCATCACATCACAGCGGTCTTCCATGTCCTTCACCCGGTGAGCGCGCTCGACATCATAGTCCCGAAGGGCTTCCATAGCCTCGTCGAGCGTGCTCAGAACATGAGCGAACTCGGCCTTCAGGTCATCCTGCGTGCCGTTCATGAACTTGAGTCTCTTGTCGTCTTTGATCTGGATGAGTTCGACAAGGTTCGTAGCGTGGTCTCCCACGCGTTCGATGTCGTTGACCGCATGCATCAGGGCCATGACACGCGTTCCTTGCGCCTCCGAGAGATCGTGCTCGGTGATCCTCGTGAGGTACCCCGTGATCTCCTTCTGCATGGAGTTCACGAGATCTTCGTTGCGCAGCACTTCATCCAGGAGACCTATCTTGTTCTCGAAAAGCGCCATCCTGCACGCATCCACCATTCCATAGGTGATGTGCCCCATGCGGAAGAGTTCCTGTGTCGCCTGTGACAGCGCCAGAGTAGGGGTCGCCAAAACCCGGTCGTCAATGTACTGGACTACCTTCGTCTCCTGTTCGCCTCCACGCGACGGCAGCAGCCACCGGACCAACCGCTCAAACGGCTTGATCAGCAAGAGCGCAACGCATGTCATGAGGACATTGAACATGGTGTGAGCGTTGGCTACCTGGCGCGGAAGGTACGTCGACGTCGTAGCCACAAACCGAGTGAACGGACCGAGAAATGGGAACATGACGAGGACCCCAAGAAAGTTGAAGAGAAAATGTGTCAACGCCGTCTGTCGACTCGTGTTATTTGTTCCGAAACTTGCCAGCCCGGCTGTCACCGTTGTACCAATATTCGCTCCCAGGACAAGAGCAATGGCAGACGGAAGAGTGATCATCCCCTGAAGCGACAAAGCTACGACCAGGCTGGTGGTAACGGAGGAGCTTTGGATGATACCTGTGAACAGGGCTCCGGCAAGGATTCCAAGAGCGGGAACGCGCCCAAACCTCACCAGGAAGTCTATGAATGACTGGTTTGCCTTCAGTGGTCCAAGCGCGTCAGACATGAAGTACAGTCCGAAGAAGAGGATGCCAAAGCCCAGGATGGCTTCGCCAACTGCCTTCGTCGTCCTTCTCTTCACAAAAAACTCCATGAGAATGCCCACGGCGAGGAACGCCCAGATGACATCCTTGAGGTCGAACACAATGATCTGTGCGGTGATCGTGGTACCGATGTTGACGCCGAAGATGACACCCATTGCCTGGCTCAGTGTCATGAGTCCTGCGTTAACGAACCCAACAATCATCACCGTCGTCGCAGAACTGCTCTGGATGATGCTCGTCACCGTCAACCCAATGAGCACGCCCTTGATGGGGCGGTCGGTGAGGACTTGCAGAATCCGTCTCAGAGAATCCCCGGCGGCTTTCTGAAGACCATCGCCAAGGAGTTTCATACCATACAGGAAGAACGACAGTCCAATGACGAGGTTCATGGCTAACGAGACGTACTGGCCACGCATTCGTGCCTCCGAGGATCGGTTTTCGGGTCGGTCTGGTTTCTTGCCGCCTGTTTATTCTACAGCATTAACCGGCCTGGTCAAAGGGCAGGTGGGTCGGAAGCGGGCGCCCTCGTCATCCTTGACTAACGGGTCGGTCGATGCTGCTCCCAGTTCCAGGCGGTCCGAACAATGGCCTCGAGGTCCGCCGACTGAGGCTTCCAGCCAAGTTCTCTGCACGCACGCCCATTGCCGGCGACAAGTACAGCGGGGTCCCCCGCGCGCCTGCCCGCTTCAAGGATCGGGATCTCGTGCCCCACGACCCGCTGGGCGGTCTCGATAATCTGCCTCACCGAGAATCCTTCGCCGTTTCCCAGGTTGTAGGTGGCCTCCGCCTGCCTCTCGAGTGATTCCAGAGCGAGAACATGGGCATCTGCCAGATCATTCACGTGGACGTAGTCCCGGACACACGTACCGTCAGCTGTCGGATAGTCGTTGCCGAACACACTCACAGACGGTCTCCTGCCAGCCGCAGTCTGCAGCACCAACGGTATCAGATGTGTCTCCGGATCATGGTCCTCACCAATCCCGCCATTGGGGTCGGCTCCCGCAGCATTGAAATATCTCAGGGAAACTGAGCGCAGGCCATACGCCGCCACGTAGTCATGCAGGATTCCCTCGATGGACATTTTGGTGCGTCCATAGACACTGGTCGGGGCCAGAACGCTGTCCTCGTTTATTGGAACGTCGGCCGGCTCTCCATAGACAGCCGCCGAGCTGGAGAAGACGATGCGGTCTGCACCGGCTGCACGCATGGCGTCGAGAAGATGTAATGTGCCGCTCACGTTGTTCGTGTAGTAGGCACGCGGCTCGATCATCGATTCGCCGACAAGGCTGAAGGCCGCGAAGTGAACAATACTCGTCACGTGAAACTGCCGGATGGTCATCGCGACATGGGCTGTGTCCGCGATGTCGCCAACGATGAGCGGAACATCTTGTGGAACTGCCCAGCGGTGCCCCTTGGAAAGGTTGTCGAACACAGCGACCTGGTAGCCGTTTCGTGTCAGCCTCCGCACAGTATGCGATCCAATGTAGCCGGCACCACCAGTAACGAGAATTGTTCCACTCATCATGTCTTCCACCTCTTCAACACATATCTTGTCATATTGTCAGTATAGTCTGCACTGTATGCATGAACAGGCGGGCACCCTGTCCGTCCTGTACCAATGCAGGCGTTGGGATATACTGTGCATGACACAACGTTGACATTGCGCCACAATAGCGCGACAGGAGGACCACGATGGCGGAACTACGATGGAACCCACTTCTGCGCACATGGACGATGGTTGCGGGCAACAGGCAGGCGCGACCCAACCTGCGCACCGATGGCTGTCCCTTCTGCCCTGGATCGGGCAACGTCCCGTCCACGTACGATGTTCTCGAATACGACAATGACTTCCCGGCCTTGACGATAAACCCCGAGGAACCTGACGCAGTCGGATCGGAGCTTTCGCCCGTGGCTCCCAACTACGGCAAGTGCGAGGTCATCCTGTACTCTTCGCAGCACGATGCCAGTC
>JBAQYC010000035.1:0-2317 GCA_049299835.1 Candidatus Cryosericum sp.
CTATTCTGGGGTCCCAGCGAGCTGTACCCCGAACGCCTGTTGAACGACCTCTGCGAGCTGGACGCCCTCTGCCACCAGTTCTTCGTCCGATGGACGAACGGCTTTTGGGTCCGGGATATACCCCAGCACCTCTGTATGACCGACAATAAAGGCTCCGCGCGTTTTCAGCCGTTTCTCCAGCCTGGCGATGGCTCGCAGGTTGGCCCCGGTCCCGCCGACGGCGATGACGAACGTTTTCTTGCCCTTGAGAACGATATTGCCGACAAACGTTGTCACTGCAGGAACCGGGTTGCCGATCCAGACCGGCGTCATCACCACGAGTGCATCATACGGTTCGATAGTGTAGTCGGGTTTCACCAGCGTAGTCCCCAGGCCAAACACGGTTGCGAACAGGGCGTGGAACATGCCGCCGTTCTCTGTCTTGTGGCTGTCCATCAGTTCCCGCAGGGTGCCCCCGGTCGCCTGCGCCAGCCCCCGGGCGATCTGTCTGGTCGACCCTTCCCGGCTGTAATAAACGATGAGCAGGTTCATCACTTGCTCAGGGATGCTGTGTCATGAGGGCATTGTCGATGGCCTTGAGGACAGCCTTTGTGCTGACGGTTGCCCCCGAGATGGCGTCGACGTCCAGGGACTGAGCTTTGATGATTCGAGCTGTCAGTCCGGTGACATCGCCGGCGACGAGCGTCATGAACGTGATATTGGTGATCCTCCCCGCGGCGACCGTGACCTGCAGCTTCGGAGCGACATGCAGGACCTTGGCACTGCCTTCGTACACTCCGTCTGCAACGTTCCTGAGGTCGAGCGGTGACACTGCGATGCGTGCCGCTGTCCGGTTCAATGTACCACCGTATAACGCCACCACCCAGAACACGATGAAGGCGACCGCTGCCACAACTGCGACCAGTCGCATGAGAAAGCGCTTCACGGGTTGACTCCGTTCATGCCGGGCGTGAGAGATGCCCCGAGCGTTCTGGCAACAACGGTCCCGGCTGTGATCCGCTCTTCGTCTGTGGGGTCTGGTTTTGTGGGGACTTGAGGCTCCTTACCCCTGGTGAGTCCGCTCATACAGGGGGTTTTGCCCAGGACTTCCTGATGGCCGATGACCAGGCCACCACGGGCCTTACGCCGCCGCTCCATCTGTGCCAATGCGCGCGGGTTCGTTGGGCTGATGCCGACGGTGACGAAAAATGACGCGCTTGTCGCGCAGCTGGGCATGCGCGATGAAGGAGTTGATGGCAGGAGCGGGGCTGCCTGCCCAGACGGGCGTCATGAGGATGACGACATCACTGTTGCTGACGTCATAGTCTGCGTTGACCAGCCGAGTCCCCAGACCCAGCAGTGCTGCCAGTATCGAGCCAGGCCCTGCGCCTTTCCTGGAGACGAGTTGACGAATTATACCACCGGTGGTTTGGGCCAGACCCTCGGTGACGTTGGCCGTCGAGCCTTCGTTGCAGTAGTATACGATGAGAGCGTTCATGTTACCCCTTTCTCAATGTGAGATCGTCAGAACGTTGTGGCGTCAGCATAACAGCGGTGGCTGGCACGTGTAGTGAACCAATGTGTTCAGAACGGTGTACGAAGGGAACAAGGTCTCTGTTGCAGCAGCGGAGACAGCGTGCTCAGCTCTCCTCGTTGTGGGGTTCTTGGAGGGCCTCCGCAAGACGCCGGCCCGCATTCTGCAGTTCCTCTGCCGTGGCTGACGGGCCCGCCTTGCCTGAAGAGTTGAGACCATGGATGTGATGGACGCCGATTACCTGTCCACCGCGTGCCCGGACCATCTGTTCCAGGCGGCTCGAGGTCGCAAGGTTTTCGCCGCTCTCACCGAGAGCCACGATCAGGACCGTCTTGCCGGTCAGGTCAACCTCCCGCAGGAACGTATTGGCCGCCGGAGTGGGGTTTCCAACCCATATGGGAGTCATGATCACGACCGTCTCGTAGCCTGCAACATCATAATCGGGGTTGACGAGGCGAGCGGGTCTTCGCAACAACGCAGCCATGGCGGATACAAACAGGTTCGTCCGTGCGTTCGCGTCAACCAGTTCGCGCATGGTCCCCCCCACAGCGCGAGCCAGTGCGGCCGCCACGGTCTTCGTCGACCCACTTCTGCTGTAGTAAACTACCAGTGTAGCCATGAAATCTCCTTCTTTGCTCGATGCGTGGAGTCTCTGCCTCGAGCATTGTGGATCAGTCATGATTATAGAACCGGGCCGGCCATGCGCAAGAAGCCCCGGCATCAAGTCGAACAAGCGTGTCAACTCACGTGAAAAAGTATCTGAAGCATCAGGTCGTAGACTCATCCAAAAAGTATGCATAGCTG
>JBAQYC010000036.1:0-3512 GCA_049299835.1 Candidatus Cryosericum sp.
GTCAGTAGTGGGGCAAGCGCCGCCCCTGTAGTCTCCACGAGGCTCTGCATGGCAAGTGCGGTACTGCGTACTTCAGGCGGGCTGACATCGCTGATCGTGGCAACGATATTGGGAGCCGTGAATCCCGTCAGGAATGATCCGGTCATTGCGAGAAGGGCGAACACGACGTGATCTGCTGCAGGAACCAGGAGAGCCATACAGAGGAGAAACGAGCCCGGAATGGTCGCGGCAACTGCCAGAAGGCGACCTCTGAGGGTCGTCCTGAAGAGTCTGTCCCCTAGTGCTCCTCCCAGCGGGAGGCCCATCGCAAGTCCTGCGACGGTGACGACGGCGACCGCGAGAGAAGCCTGACCGGAGTACCCCCGCTCGGTCTCCAGGTACCGATACATCCAGAAGGTCACGACGTTGATAGGGATAACCGCGAGAAACCCCTGCGCATATAGCGCCACAAGGGTCCTTCGCTTCAGGAGTCTCCGCGCCACGGACCAGCGAAACGTCTGCGACGCACTGGATGTTCCCGCCAGTTCCAGCTCTGTCGCTCCTCGTGGTGCTTCTCTCACAAACAGCGCCACCAATGCCGCGACGACCAGGCCTGCGGCTCCGGTCACTACGAAGACCTGACGCCACCCGATACGGGGCGCCAGGAGCGTCGCAAGCGCCGCTCCCACCACGTACCCCACGGGGATCGACATCTTCAGGACGGCATATACTTTGCCGCGTACCCGAGGCTCAAACGTGTCTGCCAGCAGACTGTACGCTCCGGGGACACTGGCGTCGTCGATGCCGGTCGCCGCACGCGTAGCGACGAACCATCCAAATGTCGGCGCCACAGCCGACAGCCAGGTTGTCGCCCCCCACACTGCGGCGGCAACCGTCAGCAGCCGCGCGCGCGAGAACCGGTCAAAGAGGTATCCCCACAGAGGGAAGAGCAGGCCGCCCGTGACGAGCGCCCCTGACAGCGCCGTGCCCATCTGCGCCTCATTGATGTGAAAGGAATCCATGATCGAACTCGTGAGCGGGCCAATGATGAGGCGATCCGCCTGGTGCAGCAGCGTGAAACAGAGCAGCACTGCCAGCGTCGCCCCCCTGCCGTATCGACGTTCTCTCATGCACACCTCTCCGGACGTTGTCTGACACTACTGTACGCCAACTCACGCGGCGTGTCCAACGTCGAATAGCTTGCTCCGCCAATGAAGGTCAACCTTCTTCGATGGACGAGTATGCGGGGCACCACAACTGTGACAGGTCCCAGACTGGAATTGTTGAGTGCAGCGCATACACTGGATCTGGTTGTGACAGCGCATGTTTCAATGTTATGAGGAGGCCCTGTGTCCTATCGAACTATCGACAGTGTCCTGGTGGGAAAAACGGTGATGGGGGGGCGGGCGTCCGTCTGAAACGCATCTTCGGCTTCGGTGATACAACGCTTACCGACCCATTCCTCCTGCTTGACCATTTCGGCTCCAGCGATCCAGCTGACTACGTTGCGGGCTTCCCCTGGCACCCGCACAGAGGCATCGAGACGGTCACATACATGCTCGAAGGGCTTGTCGAACACAGAGACAGCATGGGGAATCATGGCACCATCGGCGCCGGTCAGGTGCAGTGGATGACCGCCGGATCTGGTATTGTTCACCAGGAGATGCCGCAGGCAACGCCGGGTACGATGCGTGGGTACCAGTTGTGGATCAACCTGCCTGCAACCGGCAAGATGACTGTTCCGCGCTACCGCGACATCCGCGCGGAGGACATCCCCGTCGTCCACTATGACGGCGCGGAGGTCCGGATCATCTGCGGGACCTTCGCAGGCGTATCGGGCCCGGCAAGAGACATTATTGCGCAGCCCTGGTACTTCGACGTCCAGATGCCGCCCGGGCGGTCCCTCTCATTGGATGTGGATTCAGGTGATACGACTCTGGGCTTCATCATCGAAGGGCAGGGGTACCTGGACGAAGGCAAGACACGCCTCCTCGCACACGACGAGCTTGCTGTCCTGACAGAGGGTGATGCGATCCGCTGTACAGCGGCAACCGATGGCATGCGTCTCCTCCTGATGGGAGGCAAGGCCCTGCACGAGCCCGTTGCATGGCGTGGTCCGATCGTCATGAATACGGACGAAGAGCTCCGCACGGCATTCGACGAGCTGCGCGAGGGTACATTCATCAAACATTGAGCTGACACTTCCAGGCCCACAAACAACAGGCCCCTCCTTGCGAAGGGGCCTGTGCCATGACGTGATCGGTGTATGGTCTTCAGGGAGCAGGATAGGTGATGGTCACCTCGCGCTTCCCGGGATCCCACCCGACGCCGGCGCCAAGCTGTTCGGCGATGAACCGGAACGGCAGCATGGTGCGACCTGGCGGCAGGATGACCGGCTTTACCTCAGGGTTCTCCGGATCGATCAGTACGTAGTTGCCGTCTACCCGTGCCGTGTTCTTACCGATCCACAGCTCGATCATTCTGCTGCCTCGAGTCAGGGTGACCTTGCGCTCCACGGGATCCCAGACGACGCCAGCACCGAGCGCTTCGGCGATGTAGCGGACGGGACCCAGCGTCCGACTCTCCAGGATGACGGGTGCCACGTCCATCATCATCGAAACACCGTTGATCGTGTAGTTCTTCTTGTCGATGATCAGCTTGATGACGACGGTCTGTACATCCGAAGGTGTGGTAACGGCGAATTCGTTGGACCAGGCGGACTCGCCGCCGGCGTTGTGCGCCTTGACCCTGTAACTATACACCGTTGCCGGCACCACGGTCTCGTCCATCCACTTGATGGCGTCGGCTCCTGTGGCCGCGACCTGGGTCCAGGCTCCAGCTCCTGTGCGGCGCTCGATCCGGAATCCAACCTCATTTGATGAGTTGTCGCTCCAGATCAGTTCGACAGACCTCGGCGTGCCCGCTACCCCCGTCAAGGCTGTCGGTGCCCCTGGAGGTGTGGCAGGCTCGGCAGGAGTCGTCACGCCTGCCTCGTTGGACCAGTCCGAATCACCTGCCGCGTTGACGGCTTTGACAATATACGTGTACAACGAAGAAGGGGTGACCGTCCCATCCTGCCAGCTGGTCGTGCCCGGAGGAAGGTCAGGAGAAACCTGTCCGAACGGAATATACGTGCCGTCGCGCCGATAGACCCTGTACACTTCCTCGTTGTCGGCGTTGTCCGTCCACCTCAGGCCGACTGCGAACGACGACTGCGCCGTTGCCACGAGGTTCGTCGGTTTGGCAGGCTTGCTCAGCGAAGCCGACGTCGTCACAGGCGATGATGCAGGCGACAGGTCGGATACATCAGAATCTCTCATTGCCTGGAGTTTGTAGGCATACGTGGTTCCTGGCAGGCACGTTGTGTCTGCCCACGACGTCACACTTGAAGAGGTTGCCTTGATGTCGACAAACGGGCCGGCCGAGGCACTTCTCAGGACGTGTACTTTCGTCGCATTGGCATCGAGAGAACTCCACGTGAGGTTCACTGTGGTCGAGTCCTCCACAGTTGTCAGTGGAGCAGACGGGGTGGT
>JBAQYC010000037.1:0-1926 GCA_049299835.1 Candidatus Cryosericum sp.
GTCCAGCATCGAGGCAGCCACGACCGGTACCCTGATGCGGGTGAGCGTTTCGCCGGTATCGTGTCCAGTCGCGACAAGGTCCAGCCGGTCCTCACCCGCCACCCTGCGGTAGACCGAGAGGAGCACCTTGCCGGTCACGTTGCCGAGCACCGCCTGAGCCTCCAGCACGGCCTGCTCGATCGAAAACCCGTCTACTATGCGCACCATGCCCCGAAGACATGAACACGGGCAGCTCCCGGGAACACAGGAGGCATCTGGTTCCTGCTGCACCTGGTCGGCGGGCAGCTCCACCATCGCTTTCCAGTTCCAATCCTTCATCCCGTTTCCTCCTATGCCCCGGCAGCGCCGTCTGTTCTGGTCTGATGCGCCTGTGTCAATCGACCCTCCCGGGTCAGCATTTCGACAACCGCATTCTGGGTCCGGCGATACTCCCGCGCAACATAGGGCGACAGCATGGAGTGCAGGAGTGCTGCGTACTTCATTCGAAAATGCACAATGTCGCCTTCGCAGAAGTCATACTCGGCGTCTGTCACATCGAGAACCATGTGATCACTGGAGCTGCCGGCAATCGTCACACCGTCGTCCAGTGGTATCAGGGCGCCTGGGTCCGTGTCGGTGTATCCCAGTGCTACTATAGCACGCTTGCGGACACCGCGGTCTACGAACTGGGGCTGCCGGCCTTCCGCGTCCAGGCCCACCGGTCCATCGGGAGCGCTCAGCTTCTCCCTCACCTCGATGACCTCGGCCTCCAGAACAAACGCGTCCTGGCGCAACCATGGGATGACACGCGAATCCGTCGTACTGACGCCCAGCAGGAGAGCCTCTCCGGCTCGCAGTTCTGTCACGGAAGGTGACAGTAGGCCATGCTCGATCAGGTCGAGGGCTACTGTTCCGCCAGTCGAGACGATCTGTAGAGGCAGTCCCGTCTCACGGCGAACTCGCACAGCTGATGCACCGAACAACTCCTGGTTCTCAGCAGTGGGGAGAAGCCCGGTGATGCATCCCACATTCGCCGCCAGGCCGACGACTTCGACACCCGCGATCCTCGACGCCGCAAGGACAAAGGGGGTCAGTTCGGACATCGGCACACCGTCGCGACGGTCTCCCATCTCGACCACGGTCAGTACGTCACAGATCGTCCCTTTTGCCAGAGCAGCCTCGCCCAGTTCTCCCATCGCACTCAGCTCCGTCATAAAGGCACGATCGGTGATGTGCGGGACCAGATGGATCTGTGAGCGTGGAGGCTGCCTGAGCAGTGTCAGCTCCAGGACACCGAACTCCTCTTGGCGCAAACTGAGAAAGTCGTGGACGCGTGAGTCGCCAATGCTGTGGATGCCACCACGCATGAACGCTTGCACGATCTCGGCGTCGGACGTGACACCCTTGGTGACGGCCACGACACTCAGGCCGTGTTCCTGGCAGAGTGACCGAACCTTGGTAGCATTGTCCGTCAGACAATCGAGGTCGACCACGACGCGCGGAAAGCTACTCACTGCATGCACGCTCCTGTTGGAAGTGCCTGACTTGACTGACGACATTCGACATATTCAGTGTAGCTTTCCCGTCCGCCATGGAAAGACCACGCCACCGGTTTGCCAGGAGCCACACCATTTGAAACGAAATGGACGCCGGCTCTGACCGGCGTCCATCAATACGGAGGTGGAATTCAAGGACGTCAAACAGTTTCGCGTTGGGCTTCTGTGACCATCGTGGCCTCGGGCCGCTCCGCGTCGATGCGTTCGACCGCCGCCTGGATGATGCGACCTATGAGGTCCTCGTATGACAGTCCCATCAGTTCGGCCATCACAGGGATATCGCTTTTGCCTCTGGTCAGACCGGCCAATGGGTTGATCTCCATGAACGACGGCTCGCCATTTGCGTCGAATCGCATGTCGATACGGGCGCAGTCGCGACAATGTAGCGCCT
>JBAQYC010000038.1:0-5439 GCA_049299835.1 Candidatus Cryosericum sp.
TGTACGGCCCTGCATTGACAGGGGATTGAGGGAGAGGTCCCTGAATCGGTGATACCGGAACCATGTGCTGGACGTCATCCGCAGGGACCGCAGGTTGATCTGTCACATCGGCTCCACAATTCGGGCAATGCTTCGCTTCAGGCGGCAGGGGTTTGCCACACTCGCTGCAGTACTTTGCAGGTTCCATTGTTGGTCCTCCAGTGCAGTCTCGGATTCTCCGTGCTGGTTCGACGGCCACATGTTCATCTTCCTTGCGCTCATTATACAGTATGGGCAATGCGCTTCAAGCACAAACACAACGTCGAGAGACTCACTTGACAGGATGGGCCCCGGGGACATGATGAAACGGTTGGTGGGGGTATGACGCCGGTACAGGGACCTTCGTATCGTCCGACGTAAGATGTCCTGTGTTCTGCCCCCGGAAAGGACCAGGATGAACAACGACCTCGACTATCAGGGCTCCAATCTCATGCTCGACCGTCTGCCTCTGGCCAGCATCGCGAAGGACTACGGCACCCCTGTCTATGCCTACTCCGCTTCTTCGATCCGCAGACAAACCACCCGCCTTGTTCAGAGCCTTGGCAAGATCGGATCGCTGCGCTACGCCGTAAAAGCCAACGCGAACCCGGCACTCCTTGCGCTCATTTTCAGCATGGGCGTCGGGGCTGACACGGTGAGCAGGGGAGAGATCCAGGCATCCATGGATGCCGGCTGCCCTGCTGGACGCATTGTCTTCTCCGGTGTCGGCAAAACACAGCAAGAGCTGGCATTTGCGCTGGACCATGACGTCTTCATCAACACTGAGAGTGAGGAAGAGCTGGTTGCCATTGCCCGTCTGCGACCGGGCGCCCACGTCGGCATCCGCATCAACCCGGGTGTGGATGCACACACGCATCAGTACCTCACGACGGGGATGGAGGAGAACAAGTTCGGTATCCCGGTGGACACTGCCCCCGGCGCCTTCCGGCTGGCCATGGATGCAGGGCTGGTGCCTGACACCATTGCATGCCACATCGGCAGTCAGATCATGAGCCTGGAACCCTATCGAAAATCTCTTGCGCGCCTGCTGGAACTGCGTGACTCCCTGATGGGAGACGGCATCCCCGTGGACACCCTGGACATGGGAGGGGGATTCGGCATCGACTACAACGAAGGCGCGGACTTTGTTGTGGAAGACCTGATGACTCTCCTGCGCCGTGATGTCCCACAGGGGATCAATCTATGGTTTGAACCAGGCAGGTACATCGTGGGACATGCAGGCACATTGGTAACACGTGTCCTCTACCGCAAGCGCTATGCCAGGACGTTCGTCGTTGTGGACGCCGGCATGAACGATCTCATTCGTCCCGCACTGTACCAGGCGCATCACACAATCCTCTCCGTGACGCGGCGGGACATGGCGTCAACCCTGTGTGACATTGTCGGCCCCATCTGTGAATCCGCCGACTGGTTCGCCCGGGACGTCCACATGCCGCTACCCGAGCAGGGAGACCTGCTTGCCATCTGTGACACGGGCGCCTATGGATGGTCAATGAGTTCGACCTACAATGGCCGTCCACTGCTGCCTGAGGTTCTCGTCGAAGATGGAGAACCAGCACTCATCCGCGAACGCGGCGGGCCGACAGCAGTACCCCCGGCAGCTGAGCCGAGGGCTTGAAGGCGGTTCACTGAACGGGGCCGTCGTGACAGGTGCCCCTGACTTCACTTCTATTCACCTGTGTACAGTGTCCTGACCACCGCATTTTGACTGACTCCGAGTTTGCGATAGAGCTCGGTCCGGGTGATAGGCAGGACGTAGACCTTAACACTGCGAAGGCCCCACCTGCAAGCATCGTTGTAGGAGTTGAAGAACAGGTCGATCCTGTTGCCCCGGATCGCGCCACCCGTATCCGCAGCCACCGCGTACCCGTATCCTTCGACATACAGCACCGTGCCCATGGGGATGATGCGTTTGTCGACTGCGCAGGTACCGTAGTTCAGCCACAGCCCCGAGTAACCGTACAGGTGATCCTCGCCGTCGAGGATCGTCGAGCGTCTGTTGGAATAGGCGGTGGCAGACATCGTGTAGGTGCGCACGGGCTTGAGGTCCAGACGGGCGGTACCAACGTCATAGACTTCGTGGACGACAGGC
Source organism: Candidatus Cryosericum sp. (assembly GCA_049299835.1). GTDB lineage: Bacteria > Caldisericota > Caldisericia > Cryosericales > Cryosericaceae > Cryosericum. The sequence goes on from JBAQYC010000038.1 coordinate 2,132, forward strand.
TTGATGGTCTGTGTCTTCACAACAGCCGTACTGACAGCCTGCTGGGCAACTTTGGTCACCTTGATGGTTTTCTTGAGGAGACCAGCTTGACCCATGACACTGATGTAGCTTCGTCCGACTTCCATGAATGGGTTCTTCTCATAGACGCGCTTATAGGCGATCGTCTCGGTCTTGCTGGTATAGGCATAGGTCGTACGTTTGACGACAATGTCCTCGCTGTACGGCACCGGATCGGTCGGATCGGGGCTGACCTGGTCTTCTGCGTTCAGCTTGATGCCATTGTCTGCCAGAAGCTCTCCAACCGTCTCTACGGTCGAGTAGATGGTCTCACTGGTGTGATCGATGGTGAGCGTGACCGGCCTGGCGCGCACGATAGCGATTTCCCCATGAGGGATGACCGCGGCGACATCCGGTGTTACCACATCTTCCGGGCGCAGGGAACGAGTGTTCGCCTTCGCCAGAATGCTACTCACCGACATGCTGTGGAACGCGACGATCCGCTTCCTGCTGCCCGCATCATTGACAACATACGCGTGAACGCCTGCACTCCAGAGGAAGAACCCACCGAGAAGGATACCCACAACAGCAAACAGGACAGCCTTTCTCCTGTGGAACACCCTCACGAGCCGTGTTGTGTCCATAGTGGGCGGATTATATCACTCGCCAAATCGGCTGTAAAGGTTCCCATGAACGATGAATGGCTGAATCACTCATCAGGAGTGATTCAGCCACCTTCACAACCTGGGACGTGAGTCAGTCGCGCCTTCGGCCGCTAAAGAACCTCAGCACGAACAGGAACAGGTTGACCAAGTCCAGGTAAAGGCTCAGAGCGCCAATGACCGCAACTTTCTCGGCCTGCGGGTTGCCCCCGAGGACTTTACTCCAATCCGAGGGGCGGTTTTCGCCTGCCATTGTGATCGGGTTGTCACCCGTGGGGTCCAGGCTGAGCGCCATCCTGCGCAACTTCTGGGTGTCCCAGGCGGTCAGGCCGAGAAAAACGACAATACCGACGATGCTGATCAGGAACTCAAGGCCGGAACTCTTCGTGAAGATGTTGATAATGGACATGCCAATGATGCCGAATAGCCCAACCAGGGCGATATTGCCCACCCTCGACAGGTCCATGTGTGTGGCCGACCCGATCAGCGACATAGCCAGGAATAGTCCTGCAGAGGAGACGAACGCCATGGTGATATCTCCCTTCGCATACACCATGAAAATGGAAGACAGTGTGAGCCCGTTTACGGCTGCATACGCGAGGAACAGGAGCCCTGCCGTCTGTGGAGACATTCTGGTGATGGCGCGCGTAAGCCCGATGACAAGAACGAACTCGGCAACAATAAGGAGTACGAACACAAGCGAGTTGCCAAAGATGACCTTCTGCAGCGCCACACTGTTCCCGACGAACCAGGCAATGGCTGCAGTCAGAGCGAGTCCTCCGGCCATCCAGCCGTAAACACGATTGAAAAATGCCCGGATACTGTCCTCCGGACGTACAACGGTTCCCTGATATTCCATGGACGCATCTCCTTTCGAGCGCAGCAATCATACGCCGTGCCCGTCCAGCATCATGAAGAAAAGTGGACTGATGGGCGTGCATCTGTTGTAGATCTCTAGCAGCTGACTTCCGACCGGTTTGCCGTGGCTGTCACCACGGCAGGATACATCGATTGATTTTTCACGATCGTCAAGGTACAATTGATTGTTAGCATGCTGTGCCAGGACACTGCAACAGGAGGCTCCCATGGAAGAGCGATCGGACAAGCACGGGACAGGAAAGCACGGCGACTTCTCTGCATGTGCTGAGCCGGTCGATGCCATGCGCCTTGCTGCACACCAGTGGCAGGAGTTCCTGGAATCCTCTCCCGACCCGATGTGGATCAAGGATACTCAAGGTCGCTATGTCGCAGTCAACAAAGCCTACCTGCACGCAGACCCGGGACAGACGCACAACGTCATCGGCAAGACTGATTTCGAGGTCCAATCCCGCGATAAAGCCGAAATGTACCTCGCCGACGACCAGATCGCCATCCGCGACGGCGTATGTGAACACGAATTCAGCGCAGTGGACGCAGAAGGCAATCTGAAGTACTACAACACAAAGAAGACCGCGATGCATGATGCCGACGGTCTGTTGACGGGTGTCCTCGGCCAGGCGCGTGATATCACCAGTCAGCGGCGCCTGGAACTCGCACTGGCCCTGGAAAACCGTCGGTCTCGCCTGTTTCAGCGCATACTCGAGATGGCTGCCACGGCGACCACTGTGAGCGCGTTCCTTGCAGATGTCCTGACCACGGCTCATGAACTGTTCGACTACGACCGGGGCAGCGTCTACATGCTGAACCCCGATGGAAAGACGGCACACCTGGTTTCTGCGCAGGGAGACTCGCAAGCGATACAGCAACAGGCCACGTCCGTACCTGCGGATCAGGAACCGTTTTCCCAGGTGTACCTGACTGCCGAACCTTTCTTCAGCAACACCTGGCACAACCCTGGATCGTCCAGCCATCCCGACGACCAGCCCCTGGCACTGGCCGTCGTCCCTCTCGTCAGTCTGGGACGTGTTGTCGGTTCGCTCAACATGGCATGGCGCGTGCCGCCGAAACCCGAAGGGAACTGGCAGGAGACGCTGGTGGCAATCGTCCGCGAGATCGCCATCGGCATGGACCGCATGCAGACAATGGCAGCGCTTCAGGACAACGCAGCCAACCTCCAGGCGTTCTTCAATTCAGTGCAGGGTTTCTTCTTTGTCGTCGGCCGGGACGGCAAGATCATGGCCGTCGGGGAGCAGGGGGCCCGTCGCCTGGGACGCACGCCCACGGAACTGGTCGGAACAGACATCAACGACCTGCACCCCCAGGAAGAACGCGAGCTGTCCCGCATCATCCTCGGCGACATGATCAACGGCACGAGGACGAGCAGCACGCAGACGCTCGTGGCAGCGGACGGCACACAGATCCCCGTCAACACGCTTGTGACGCGTGGCTCCTGGAACGGCGGTCTTGCGTTGTTCACAACGAGCCAGGATGTCACCGGCTCACGGAGGGCTGCTGAGGCGCTCGCCGCCGATCGGCAGCGGACCGAAGCGCTGTACAGCATCATCGAGGCGGCGGGCAAGGCGCGCACGATGAAGGATTTCCTGCCAGAGGCGCTGTCCATAGCTCTCGGCGCCACCCCTTTTGAAGGCGGCGGCATCTATGTCGTCGAGGGAAACGAGGCCGTGCTTGCCTGCACGACGGGACTCGGTGAAAAACTCATCGAACGGATCCGTTCCGTTTCCGTGGACGAACAGCCATATAGTGCAACCC
>JBAQYC010000039.1:0-3352 GCA_049299835.1 Candidatus Cryosericum sp.
ATGATGACCGCCGACTGGACACACGAGTACTTTGATGATGCGTATCGGCGCCTTTTTCTGGATACCGTGGACCCTGCCAGAACAAGGCAACAAGTACAGCAAGTACTGAGGCTTTGCCCGGTGCTTCCTGGGGCCATTGTGCTCGATGTTGGATGCGGCACAGGGCGACACAGCATCGAGCTCGCGAGGCTTGGCTTCCGGGTCACGGGCGTCGACATGAATGCAGACTACATCGCACTGTGTCGGGAGCGCACCGCACAGATGGGGTTGAAGGCGGATTTCCGTGTTGTGGACAGTCGCGTCATGGAGCTTGGTGTGAGAGCGGATTTGGCCGTCTCTCTCTGGAGTTCATTCGGCTACTACGGCGAGACTGGCGATCTGCAGATACTACGGAGGGTCGCAGAACACACGAGGCGGGGCGGGCATTTTTTCCTTGACGTCGAGAACCGTGATTACATCGTGAAGTACTTTGTACCCGAAGAATGGCATGAGAATAAGCAGGGACTTGTGCTTGAAAAGCGCCGATTCGACGCAACGGATGGTACTGTCTCTACGAGACGCATCGTATTGAGCAGAGGAGAACGCCGGGAGTACCACCGGGTGCTCCGTATGTATACTGTGGCGGAGCTGACGGCACTGCTCGAGACAGCGGAACTCAAGGCCCAGCGCTGGTACGGTGACTATGATGGATCGCGGTTTGGGCCAGAGTCCAGGCGCATGATCGTTATTGCGGAGAGGTGATATGGTTTTTCTGCAGAGGTTCTTTGCTGACCTGTTCATGAATCTTACGCCTGGACGAGGCATTTCTATCGTCATAGACGTTGCGCTGACATCCCTTCTTTTCTACGCTATTCTAAGACTGATATCGAACACGCGTGCGCTGCAGCTGGCTCAGGGCCTGCTGATGTTCTACCTGCTGGTATTTGGAGTGGAGTGGCTCAGCCTCAAGACCGGACTGTTGGCACTCAACAGCGTGTTTAGCTGGTTGCGCAGCTTCTCGACATCCTTCCTTCCCCTGCTGCTCGTCATGGTCTTTCAGCCTGAGCTGCGACGAATGCTCGGCCGACTCGGAAGCAGTAAGCTCGTATCCTCCGACACGCGCACTCAGTTCATGGATGTTCATGATTGGGAGGAGGCAGTCGACGAGATTGTGAAGAGCGTCAAGTACCTGTCGATGAATCGGATAGGGGCGCTCATCTGCATGCAGAGGCAAACGGGTCTCGAGGACTACGTCGAGACGGGGGTCCGGCTCGATTCGCTCGTGAGAGCGGAGACGCTGTCGACGCTCTTCTATCCCAACAGTGCGCTCCACGATGGCGGTGTCATTATCGCGAGTAATCGAATCGTTGCCGCGAGGTGTCTGTTCCCACTTACCGCAAGTGCCGATCTGGAACGGGGACTCGGGACCAGACATCGTGCTGCCATCGGCATCACAGAGGAGACTGACTCCATTGTCGTCGTCGTGTCAGAGCAGACAGGTGTCATTTCTCTTGCAGTACGTGGCAAGTTGACACGTTATCTGAGCCCGCTTGAGCTCAGAGGCATGCTGCTGGTTATGACGAAGCCTATAGCCAGCGAGCACAGGTTCAACTTGACCGGGTTCTTCCGCAGACGGAAGTCAGATGGGCAGCAGGGAGGTGGAGATGGCCAAGCGTAATATCGGTGCCATGTTGTTCAACTCCAAGATCGTTTCTGTGCTCCTGGCCGTCCTGCTCTGGGTATACGTTGTTGGGGTCCGGGGTCCTGATACGACGAAATCCATCGAGGCACAGTTGATTGCCGTGAATGTGCCTCAGGGGTACGTCCTGGCAGGGACACTCCCAACGGTTACGGTTACACTGCGTGGTCCCATGAATACGCTGTGGAACGTCACGAGTGGCTATGTGACGCCCACTGTCGACTTGCGAGGAAGAAGCGATGGGTCTTTCATTGCTTCAGTCCAGGCTCAGGTCGCTGGACTTGCCGGTGTGACCGTGGAGACTGTTGTTCCCAAAGAAATCAATGTTCAACTCGAACGCCTTGAGACAGCCACTGTTCCTGTGCACGCTGAGGTGAGCGGCAAATTGCCGCCGAGCATGGTCCTGGGGACCCTGCGCTTTGAGCCTGAGACCATCGAAGTGTCCGGGCCCAGTTCGCTCGTGAGCCAGGTGAAGGAAGCGGCGCTGATCGTAGCCCTGGACAAACTTGGAACGCCCGTGGGCGGCAATCTTACTATTGCCGGGGACGTCATCGCATATGATGCCAGTGGAAATGTCATTGAGGGTGTGCTGCTGTCTCCCCGGTCGGCAGTTGCCATTCTGCCCATCCTTGATGCTGCGACGCTGAAGACAGTCCCGGTTACTCCGAGCATTACCGGCCATCCGATGGGTGGGTACGCTGTGGCGAGCGGCTCGTGCACTCCGGCAATCGTCATGGTTACAGGCACCTCAGAAATGTTGAGCCAGATACAGACGATTTCGACAACCGCGGTCGATGTTTCGGGCGACTCAGGAATCCTCACGAAGCAGGTTGAACTGATCCTTCCACCAGGCGTCTCGCTTGTGAGTGGAAACAAGGCAGTATCGTGCCGAGTGGTCATCGAACAGGTTGTTGTGCTTGCCGTCCCGGATGTACCAATCGAGGTTCGGGGAGCTGGATCGGGGTGGAAGGTGACCCTTGGTACAACGTCCGCATCGGTTCTCATCAGTGGGACGAACTCCGCTGTCATGGCCCTCAGGTCTTCCCAGATCAAGGTATATGTCGATGTCAGCCAGCCTCCGCTCGCCGATGGCAGCTATGCGGTCTTGGTTGAGGGGCTGATGCAGGGTGTCGTCTCAGCAACGGTGACACCGACTTCTGTTGTTGCGGACGTTCAGAAGGGATCATAGGGGAAATATGATGGCTCTGCTGAGCCGGATCTGGAACATCGTGTGCCTCCAGACTCTCAAGGTTGCATACGTTCGATGAGCGCCTTGCGTCCCGAGGGTTTCTTCGCGCTGTTCAAGCCGAAAGGTCTCAGCAGTGCCGGTGCCTTGCGTGTCACCAAGGCTATTCTGGGCGCCGACAAGGCAGGCTTTCTGGGGACACTGGATGTTCCGGCGATGGGAGTGCTCCCGATCGCTCTTGGCTCCGCAACAAAGCTGATCTCCTTCCTTCCACCGAGTGAGAAGGAGTACGTCGGCGAGCTTGTCCTGGGGATCAGCACGAACACCGATGACATGGATGGGGAAGTCATTGAGCGCAAGGATACCACAGACCTCAAGGATGACGCCGTGAAAAGGGCTATCGAAGCGGTAGCGGCACAGGTCGAGCAGGTCCCCCCGCATGTTTCTGCCAAGCAGCAGAACGGAGTCAGAGGATACAAGGCGATGCG
>JBAQYC010000040.1:0-2345 GCA_049299835.1 Candidatus Cryosericum sp.
TCTTATATGCTGACCCGCAGACACAATCAACCGGGGTCTCTGGCACCTTTATGATGTGTTGCCCGGCGTTGCTGTCAGGGAACGCGTAAAGCCTCACATGGAGCGGAACTGGTGACCCTCACGGTGCCGGGTCCTCCTCCCGGAGGAGGAAAAGAACGTTTGGCTTCTTCGGCAATCAGGGCCACCTTTCTCAGAAATAGAAGCAAAAGGCTCCAACCAGAAATGTCTGAATCCACCACCTTTCCCCGTAACTCTCTCGGGACGGCTCAAAGATGCAGTGCCCCTGATGCTATCGGCACCAGGGGCACTTGTCGTGTTACTTGCGCTCGGACACGAGCTTCTCGAGGGGTTCGACCCAGCGGGTGCGCATGAAGTCGAAACCCTTCTGCCAGAAGGCCTTGTTACGCGGGTCGATGCCTGCGAGACCAAGGATCTCGGCGGGAGTCATGGCGCTGCCCGTCTCAAGGATGCGATAGTAGACGGGCTTGAACTTCTCGCCTTCTTCCAGGTACTTCTGGTATAGCGACAGCACGACGAGCTGTGCAAAGTTGTAGGCGTAGACGTAGAAGGGCCACAGGAACATGTGCTGGACGATCGCCCATTCCATGTCGTAGTGCGCGGGGATAGTGACAGAATCACCGAACATGTTGATCAACTCCTCGTGATAGATGGTGCGAAGTTCGTCGGTCGACAGCTGGTGATCGGCGATGAGCCCGTGCGTACGGGTCTCGAACCGGTGGAACATGTTCTGACGGAATGTCGTGGCGAAGGCCGATTCCAGCTTGGAGCAGTAGAGTGCGATCTTCTCCTCGGGGTCCTTCATGCGGCCCAGCAGGTAGTCGGTGACGAGCATCTCTCCAAAGACGGAGGCTACTTCGGCGAGAGGCAGGATCGGGTCGCGGTTGACCGCCGTCTGTTTGGCGGACAGAATGCCATGCATGCCGTGCCCCAGTTCATGTGCCATGGTTTCCACGTCGCGGCTTGTCCCGGTGAAGTTGAGCATGACCCAGGGATGCGCGCCGGGAATGTTGAACGTGCAGAACGCTCCGCCCGTCTTGTTGGGCAGGGCACGCCCGTCGATCCAGTTCTTGTCGAAGAACTCCTGGATGATGTCGTGTGCCCGTTGGTCAAACTTGGCATACGCGTCCAGGACGATGGTCCTGGAGTCGTTCCAGGTGTATGTGCGGGGCTTGGCGTCAACGGGTGCATAGATGTCCGCCAGCGACAGCTTCTTGCTGTTCAGCAGGTGGGCCTTGAGGACATAATAGCGCTCGACGATGTCGACGTTGTCCTTCGTGACATCGGACAGTGTGTTGACGATCTCGGCGTCCAGCTCGTTTTCCAGGTTGCGCAAGCCCATGGGTTCGTCAACATGGCGCAGCTCACACTCGATCTGGTGGTCCTTGAGCAGGGTGTCAAAGACGTTGGTGATGACCAGCCCGTTATCAGCATACTTGCCAAAGTACTGCTTCATGGCGCGTGCGCGCAGGCGCGAGTCGGTGCTCTGGCGCAATGCCCGGACCTGCTCGCCGTTCATGACCTTATGCTCACCCTTTACGGTGACCGTGTACTTGAACGAACTCGTGAGCTCCTGGTAGATGCGCTGGACGGCCAGTTTCCCCGTCAGATCGCGCTTGCTGAGCAGCATCTCTTCTTTTTCACTGAGGAGGTGTTCTCTCCGTTTGCGCAGGAACAGCAGGTAGTGGCGGTAGTTGTCCAGTGCCTTGTCGGCGACCAGTCGCGCAAAGACCGCCTCGTCCATCTGACCGAGTTCGACAGGGAAAAAGACGAGAGCATTGGAGATGTCGCTGCCCAGTTCCTGCATCTTCATGACCAGGCTCTTGGCACCTTCATCCAGGTTATCTGTCGTGAGCATAAGTTCTGCGTATTCGCCAAGCCGGCCGGTCGCGGAACTGATGCGCTCTTCTTCAACCATGAACTTCCTGAGTTCAACCGGGGAGACCGTGCCTGCGGCAACCTTGCCGCGGTACTGGGCAGCAAGTGCGGCCGCGTCCCGTCGTACGGCTTTCATGTCGCGTTCGATGTGTGGGTCGTCAATACTCGCATACAGAGCGCTCAGGTCCCATATCACGTTCTCTGATCCCAGTCTCGCTGCTTTCATGGTTCCTCCTCAAGGACATGTTTGTTCGGACACCTTATGATACCACACAACACCGCTGTCTCAACTGTAGTGATCTGTCAGTCCTCCGAGCATGTTAGTCCAATACGAGGGGTGCTTCTGTCCCGAGAAAGTAACAGTCGTGACGTGGCGGTAGGATGCAACACCGCTATACTAATGCGGTACGCGCGACATTCGACTAACGGGAGTACGGACGTGGAAAACG
>JBAQYC010000041.1:0-1989 GCA_049299835.1 Candidatus Cryosericum sp.
GGCATCCTTCATCTTCATGTAGAAGTCCAGTACGCCATACATGTTGCCGTGGTCGGTGATGGCACACGCGGTCTGCCCCATCTCCTTGAGGCGGGCGACGAGAGGCCCGATCTTGTTCATGCCGTCCAGCAGCGAGTACTCGGTATGGAGGTGCAGGTGGACGAAACTCATGCAGTGTTCCTCACTGAGCGGGGAAGCGAGCGGCGACCTGCGCCTGGTCGATGGAAACGACTTCGACGACCGCGTCGTAGACGAAATCGAAGAACGACTGCGAGCGCGCGTTGAGGACGATCTTCACCGGGACGCCGGCCAGCGTGTCTGTCGTACCCACGGTGACCGTTGCTGTCGCGGTGACAGCTTCGCCCTCGAAGGTGAACCGGCCGCTCATGCTCCAGACATCACACGTCTGCCCCAGCAACTGCACTGGTGCCTGCTTCTCGATCGTGAAAAGGCGTGGCGAGAATGTCGCGGGCAATCCAAGAAGGCCCTCGCAGCTTTCCTGCAGGACGTGCGCGGCTGCGGCGGCAGTCTCGCCCCTGGCGACATATTCACCGCTCTCGAACACATAGCCCGTCCCACCGCGGACCATGAGTGACGCCGTCGGATTCGCCGGGTCACCGCTCATCACAAGAAGATCGCTCCCATTTTTGACGACACGGCCATCGAATGATCGGTCTTCACCATCCAGCGTTCGGCGATACGACGCTGTCAACTCGTACGCCGTAAGCGTGGAAAGAGATGAAAGTGGCAGGAGTTGTCCCTCCTGGAGTGTCACTCTGACCGCCTTTGCACTTTTCCCGACCACCAGGTTGAAGGTAGCGTCGGCAAACCCCTGCTTCGTAACTCGTCCGGCATATGTCCCTTCGGCGAGTCCCTCGAACGTGAATGTCCCGTCCGCCCTGGTCGTCGTGGTTGTGTTCCACACGGTCACCGAGGCTCCGGCTACAGGCTGGCCGGCAGACGTCACCGTCCCTGCTCCAAAAAAGAGCGGGGACAACTGGATGGTCGCGGGCAACTGGGTAAGGTCCGCCACCTGGACAAACGCCTTCTGGTAGCCTGCAGCTTCCACGCTCAACTGTATCCGGTCGGCCTGGACCCGTCCCGAAACCGTCCCCGTCGCATCAGAGGACAGGGATTCGGAGCCGCTGGAACCGGTGAACGTCAACGCTGCATTGGCTACGCCCTTGCCTGAATATTCAGAGACGACCCGCAGCGAAACGGCATTGCGGCGAGAACAGCCGGCGAGAGAAAAAACCACAAGCAGCAGAGCGAGACAGAGCACCAGCCCCCGAGCATGTTGGTTCAATGCGAGGGGTGTTTCCCCCCGAGCACTTTTTTCCCATGCCCCCGAGCATGTTGGTTCAATGCGAGGGGTGTTTCTGAGGGGCGCTTCCTCCCGTGCATGCTGATTCAATGCGATGGGCGTTTTTGCCCAGTGGAAGGTCATTTTTTTTATCATGATTCAGCCCCTCGGGATTCGAGTCACATGCCCACCCATCGTTGTTCGCGTGTCGAGCACGGACACGAAAGCGTCCGGGGCCAGCTCGGTGATCGAGGCGTTGAGGAGTGCAATGTTTTTGCGCATTGTCGTCGTCAGGATAATCATGCGGTTGCTGTCCATGCCTGATCCAGAGATCGTCGTGATGCCAAAACCCCTGTCACGCAGATGATACGCCAGTCGGTACGGGTTCTCATTCGGGATGATCAGCCAGGTCTGGTTGCCGATTGCCAGCTTTTGTTCCAGCCAGATGCCAAACAGCGCTCCGATTGCATAGCCGAGAGCATAGCCAAGCATCTTATAGATGGTCATGTTGTTCAGGACCTGAGAAAGGCCGACAAGATAGACCATCACCTCGAGAAACGCAAAGATGAACGTGTACAGACGACGTCCCTTGATCAGGAAGTTCATCGAGAGGGTCTGAAGAGCCATATTGACGAACTTGACGGCGAACACGATCGCGAACGACTCGGCTCTCATCCAGAACTGCG
>JBAQYC010000042.1:0-4690 GCA_049299835.1 Candidatus Cryosericum sp.
GTCTTGTTGGCGCCCGTAGCCGTGTCGCCCTTGATACCCGGTTCCGTGTGCGTGATCGTAGCTTCGATGAATGTGGGCAGCTCGACGCTTACCGGCTTCTCAAGGAAATAGACGACATCGACCACGATGTTCTCGATGAGGTAATTGGCGGAATCCCCAAGATCATCCCTGGTCAGTCCGATCTGCTCGTAGGTGGCGGAGTCCATGAAGGTATAGACATCGTCGACATCATAGAGGTACTGCATCTTCTTGTGCTCAAGATACGCGCTCTTAACCTTCTCTTCTGGGCGGAAGGTCTGCTCGACGACATTACCGGTCATGAGATTCTTCATTTTGAGGCGGACAAAAGGAGACCCCTTGCCTGGCTTGATATGGGTGAACTGGATGACGGCAAACGCCTGACCGTCTATCTCGAACGTGACACCTGTGCGCAATTCATTGGCGGAAATCAATGTCTAACCTCCTGGTACTCGGCTGTCAATCGCGGCTATTGTACACGCCAACCGGCGGTGCGTCAAGCGTTAACGCTCTTTTCACCGCCACACTCTGGAGCCTTCAGGGAAGAACCAGTTCCTTGGGCAGCTCCGTCAACGACTCAAACCCTGTCGCGGTAACGATAACCGAATCCTCGATCCGCATGCCGTACTGCCCGGGAAGGTAGACTCCAGGCTCGCAGGTAACGACCTGCCCCGGTTCGAGCACCGTATCGGTCCCCTGGGAAAGCCGAGGAGCTTCATGGATCTCCAGTCCTACGCCATGCCCCAGACCGTGCGTGAAATACTGAGCCAGGCCACTCTCCGCCAGATTGCCTCGGACAGCAGTGTCCACCGAACGCGAACTCACGCCTGCCTTGATACAGTCCAGGCCCAGCCGTTGTGCTGCACGCAGTTTCCCGAAAACATCCAGCACTTCGGCAGGCTGTTCGCCGAGTGACACGGTCCTGGTGCAATCGCTCATATATCCCTGGTAGTTTACGCCGAAGTCGATGACGATGACCTCGCCGTTCTTGATGACCTTGCCGGACGCGATCCCATGTGGCAGTGCCCCACGTGCGCCTGACCCAACGATCGTTGAGAAGCTGGTGCCTTGCGCGCCTGCCTTGCGCATCTCGTACTCCAGCAGGGCGGCTGCATCGTTCTCCGTCATACCGGCCCGCAACTGACTGATCATCGCTTTGAACGCCTTGTCCGCGACACGACCCGCGCCACGCATCATATCCAGCTCACGCTCGTCCTTGACAATGCGCATGCCTTCGACCACGCCCTCCGTAGGAACCATGGTCACTGATGGGAACGCGGCACGCATCTGCTCCGCCTGGACAAACGAAACACGTTCCTTTTCGAACCCGAGCCAATGAGCATGACCTGCGACAAGCAGGTCCGCGATCGACCGGCTGAAGTGCCCAGTGTACTCGATGATGTCCACCCAGGGACACTCTTCCTGCGCCTGGGTCGTGAACCGGCCGTCGACCACAAGGTGCATGCCGTCCTGGAGTGCGAGGAGGTATCCCTCCTCCCCCGTGAAACCTGTAAGGTAACGCATGCTGGGCGCAGCCAGCGTGAAGAATGAGTCCACGTTCGCACTCGCCATACGCCCTTGCAGCCGCCCGATCCTGTTGCCGTAGTATTCATTTTCCATAGTTCATCTCCCGGTATTGGTGCTATTCGAACGGATTTGTCTTGCCTGTCTCACCCGGGATCGGCTGTGTTGTGAGTGTCAGAAATGTCTGCCTGGCCTTGAGCTGAGTATTGACCAGATCGAGGTTCGCATGCTTAGCCACCTGGAACACCTGTGGCGCGGGCGGCGTGACAGTCGTCTGCCCCATGCGGGGCAGGAAGTAGAAGTTCCACACGGAGAAAGCCGCCAGCAGGACCAGAATGAAGATCCAGGTGCCTGCAGAAATCTTGACTCTGGACTGCCTGCGCGGACGTGGAGCAGCCTTCTTGCCTGCCGGAATGGACCGAGTATTGGCCTTCACTACCGATTTCTGTGCCATCACAGCCTCCTATTGCAGCTCGTCCGGTTGAGGTGCAACCGGCGCCGCAGGAGCCGGCGCGCCAACGATCTGCGCATCAGGGCTCAGGACCATCCAGGCAGTCATCGCGCACGTGTATGGATTACCCTGGCCGGCCAGTCCGGGGGCACTGCGTGAGACAGCCAGGTTCGAGGAAACCATGACATATTTGAACTTCGTACGGAACGTCTCCTGGAACCGTCGCATGGTCGAGTAATCCTTAGCCGTAAAGTTTATTGTGACACCTACGCTCTTGGCAAGCTTCACCTCTGCCGGTTGAGCAGCAGCACTGCCCTGACCCATTGAGGCGTCCGAGATCTGGATGCTGGTATAAGCAATGCCGCTGGCCTTGCCAACCGCCTGAAGGTCGAGAAGGAAGCGTGTGTGTTCTTTCTGGTCAAAAACAACAGGCGTAATCTGTGCAAGCTGGTTAATCCAGACCGTATAGGACTCGTTCTGCCTCACGAATGCCTCGTGCAGGCGCTGGACTTCCTTGAGTGTGGAAAGCTTCGTGTCCGCCTGTGTGACCTGATCGCGCAAGTCCCGCAACTGGACAAGCTGGGGACTGAGCCCATAGCGGTAATAGAAGAAACAGATGATGCCGAGCAGAAGGATCACGACGACAAGTTTGATCGGAATATTCCTACTCATTCTTGCCTCCTCCCACCCACGTCAATGTAAGGTTCATCGTCGATCTGGCCTGTTGTCCCTGAACCACCACGCCCGTCGCATAGGGAACCTGGTAGCCGTCGATGTGCACGTCCTTGAACTTCGGATCGGCGTTGAGTGCATTGAAGAAACGCACCAGGTCCACGAATTGACTGCTGCTGGCCGAGAGGACAACGGTCCCGGATATTACTGTGATGTCCGTCTGGCTGAGCGTACATGCCTTGGGAAGATCCTTGGCAATGTCATCCAGAAGCTGGTTCGTATTGATCTGCAGTTGCGTCGCTGTGGCAAGGTTGGCCTCCATCGCCAGCGAGCGCTGGGCGAGCGACCTGTTGATGTCGAGCAGTTTCTGTTCGCTGTCGAGAGCAGCAATCTGACCGTTGAGATCGGCCAAATGGGCCGCTTCCTGCACGACAAGGAACCTGGCATAGCCATATGAAGCGGCAAGCACCAGCAGAACAGCGACCACAACAAAGATGAGTGTTCTGTCCTCGTGGGTGAATTGAGTCTGTCTCCGCCTCCGTGCATGCGGAACAAGGTTAATGGTAATCATCAGAGTCCCTCCGAACCAGGGCGATATGTCAGAAGGCTTTCCCCGGCTCCAACAGGCTTGGCCTGGTGCCGGCCCGAACGCTTTCCAGCTGCAGCCGCCTCGAATTCGCGGAGCGACAGGCCGGTAGCCACACTGAACATAGAGCCATCTCGTTGAGGTAAGATTCCGCGAACATGCTCGGGTCATACTTGGCGACGTCAAGCAGCAGGCGGTTCAATTCGACAGTAAAACCGGTACCCAGCTCAACATAGTCGGCGACACCCTTGAGGTTGGCGGTGCCACCTGACAGGATCAGATGCAGGGGCCGATCACTCTCGAACCGTGTCGTATAGTAGTTGAGCGAACGGCGAATCTCCAGGACCAGTTCATCGATGATGGGCAAAGCTGCGGACGTGGCGCGTTCAGCCTCAGACCCCGCTTCAAGGTTGGCTTCCGGATCCAGGTTGACTGATTCCTGCTTCAGCTCTTCGGCACGTTCCGTGTTGATGCCCAGGGCAGACGCAATAGCCTGTGAGACCCGAGCTCCTCCGAAGGGAATCATGCGTGTGAGCCGGATCATGGACTGATCCGCAACGTTGATGGAAGTGATGGTGGCCCCGATGTTGACCATGACGATCGTCTTTGCGTCCAGGTCCGGCCGCTTGTACGAGACATAGTCCACAAGCCGTAACTCAGCAAAAGGCTCCACCTCGATGAAAACCGGCTCCAGCTGTGTCTTGCGGATGACGCCCACAAGCCCGTTCACGATGTCCAGGGGAGCTGCTGCGACCAGGCAGTTTGCCTTGACGCCACCGTCATCGGTCTGAGACCTGGACAGCACCTGGTAGTCGTAAACGGCCTCTTCGATAGGGTAGGAGATGTGCTTCTCCATTTCCCACTTGACGATGTCACCCAGAGGCTGGCGGGGGATCTCATCCACGGTGACCTGCTTGACTGTCACCAGTTGACCCGATACCGATGCCGACACGCGCTTGCCCACAAAGGAATGCAGGGACAGAAGTGATCCGAGCGCTTCGCTGATGACATCGCCCTTTGCGATCTTCCCCTCCTCGATGGATCCCTCGGGGGTCGGAACAACGCCGAAGTTGACGAGGCTCAGGCCATTCTTGTCTCGCTTGAACTGAGCGACTTTTATGGTACTCGATCCGATATCTACTCCGATGATCGGTGTTGCTTTGTTTCCTAGCCCAAACACAGGATGCCTCCTTATGCGCTTGACCGTCAGAATTCTACCTGCGAAACAGGGTTGACAAATACCAGGTGATCAAGTCATTTCCCGCAACAGCTGCGACGTATGCTCCTACGGCCATAGCGGGGCCGAAGGGCATCGAGTCCTTTCCTTTCTTCTTGAAAAATACCATGAGAACGATCCCGACAGTCGCCCCGATGACGAACGCCAGCATCAGAAAGACCACGGCCAGCCGCCACCCGAGAAATGCACCAAGCATGAGCCC
>JBAQYC010000043.1:0-2328 GCA_049299835.1 Candidatus Cryosericum sp.
CCGCGCCCCGTCTCTGTTTTCTGTGGCTGCTATTCGGGATACTACTTGTGGATGACCGCCTGAACGTCAAGGGCCATCTTCCTGAGGCCTTCGGCAACGGTCACCTTGCCAAGATACATGTTCTGGAGATTCGTGGTGATCTTGTTGCGCGCGTCATTCCATCCACCTGTAGGCGGCTCAAGAACAGAACCGCTGAGTTGCTCGAGACCAGCCCTAGTCTCAGGCTTGGCTGCGTACGCTGCAATAAGGACTGGATCCTTGAGGGAACTCTGGCGCGCCGGCATATAGCCGGTCTGTGCCGCCCAGACAGCCTGCGAATGCGGTGAAGTGAACCACCTGATGTACGCCCAGGCCGCATCCTTCTGGCGCTGCGTGTACTTGGGGGCGTTGCCGAACATGACGATGTTGGTGCCATAGAGTGCTGCGGCCTGGCCTGCAGGTCCTGCGGGCAGTGGTGCTTCACCCAGCTCGAACTTGTCACCGACAGCCTGTTCGTAGTAGGTGCGACCCGCCACGGAGCCGAAAGTCATACCGGCCTTGCCGACACCCAGGTCAGTCTGGTCGCCATAAGCTGTGGTATAGTGCATGTACTTCTTGGCGTACAGGTCTGCAAACAGCTGGGTCCCTGCTTTGACACCATTGTTGTTGGCGAACAGAACCTGGTCGTACGTATCGTTCAGGACGCGACCGCCGTATGCATAGACAAGCCCATACCACAGGTCGACGGACGGCGTGTGCGAAGCGCCCCACTGGGTCTGCTCACCCTTTTCATCGGTCTTGGTGAGCTTCTCGCAGTCGTCAGCGAATTCCTGCCACGTTGTCGGCGCATGCGTGATACCTGCGGCCTTGAACATGTCCTTGTTATAGTAGAGCACGACGCTGGACTTGTTGAACGGCATCATGTAACGCTTGCCGTCGGCGAGTTTCGATGAATCCCACATCTTGGGGAAGAAGTCGGCAATCTCTGCCTTTGAGAGACCGTTCGCGCCGTTGATGTAGCTGTCGAACGTGCTGAGATAGAACCCGGTGGCAAACTGGGCAGCCCAGTTCTCATATGCCTGCGCAATGAGGGGTGGGTCTTTTGCCGCAACAGCGCCGATGGTCTTGGTCTGCAGCGTGTTGTAGTTAGCCATCTGGACCAGCTGGACCTCCATGCTGGGGTGCGTGGCGTTGAACTCCTTCGTGAGAGCAGTCAGAGACTCCCCCAGTTTCGCCGCCATGGCTTCCCAGAACGGGACGATGGCCTTGTTCTTCAGCCAGTCCATGGAGAACTGGACCGTGACCTTCCTGAGTGCAGCATTCCATGCAGTCGTTGCACCCATGGACTCAGCAACGAAGCGCAAAGGCACGACGGTCTTGCCGTTGATAATGGCGGCAGGAGCATCCAGCGCAACGTCATAGCCATTGACTTTCGCGACCGTCTTTCCGATCGTCAGGGCAATCTTGTTGTCTGCCAGCGCGATGTTGGCGGTTCTGCTCGCGGCCTCCCATCCGAGCGCGGCTCCCATCGCTTCAGTGATGAAGCGGAGTGGAACCAGCGTGCGGCCGTTCGAGATCACTGCGCCTTGCTCGAGCGTCGTGGTCTTTCCGTTGACAGTACCCGTGTTCTTGCCGATGTAGACCTCGATCGTTGTTATTGACTCTGCCTTGGCACCCGGAACAGCAGCGAGTACCGAGGTGAATGCTACAAGCAACACCAGTACAATAGCCAGCAGCTTACGTGCGTTGAGCATACTTCCTCCCCTGTAGAATTGGTGGTAACATTCAACTACGTCAGAGCGGCTACCCCTTGATGCCGCCCCCGCCGATACCTTCAATAAACTGCCTCTGAACAAAGAAGAACAGAACAACGATGGGGATCGTCGTGAAAACCGATGCTGCGGCCAGCTGAGACCATTGCTGCCCTTTCTCTCCCAGAAAGGAATTGAGGGCAACCTCGATCAGCTGTTTGTTCTGGGACTGGGTCATGACCGTCGGCCACAGGAATGACGTCCACGCACCCAGGAACGAATTGATGCCAATGGTCACGATCGCTGGCTTCGCGAGCGGCAAGGCAATACTTCGGAAGTAGCGCAGGCGCGACGCTCCGTCGATCTGAGCCGCCTCCCACAGTTCCTTGGGCATCGACATGAAGTACTGCCGCAGCAGAAAGATACCAAAAACGCTCGCCGCGAACGGGATGATGAGTGCGTAGAACGTGTCGTACCATCCGAGTGTCCGGATGATGAGGAAGTTGGGGATCAGCGTCGTCGCAGCGGGGATCATCATCACGCTGAGGACCAAGCTGAATAGCACCTCTTTTCCCTTAAAATCGATACAGGCAAAAGC
>JBAQYC010000044.1:0-9333 GCA_049299835.1 Candidatus Cryosericum sp.
GGTATTATCGCAGTGGTCATGCGTGATCGCGCTGAAGTGGCCAGACTCGTCGTCGGGTCATCTGACGCAGCGCCCATGGCTGAGCGATGGGTCGACGGGCGTATCCGGAGGGCGGGTCCCCGCAACCGTGTTGACGTGCGCGTTCAGGAGGGCTGTGACAATATGTGCACCTACTGTGTAGTACCGTTGGTACGTGGTACACGCCTGGAATCGAAACCGGTCGACGTGGCACTGGATGAAGTCATGGGGCTTGCAGCGGCGGGCGTCAAGGAAATCGTGCTGACCGGGACCGAGATCGGCAAGTACGGAGAATCGACGGAAAGGCTCCCGTTTCTTCTGGACACAATGCTGGGAGCGCTTGAGTCTGCCGGACTTCAGACGCGCGTTCGGATAAGTTCGCTGAATCCCGATGCGATCACCGGCGCGCTGGTCCGTCAGTTCATGAAACACCCCGCGCTGTGTCCACAGCTGCACCTTCCCCTGCAGAGTGGCAGCAACACCGTGTTGCGCCGCATGCGGCGGCCATATTCGTCGAAGGATGTACTCGACAGTGTACAATGTCTGCGGATGGTCGACCCGTCGTTCACCCTGACGACGGACGTTATTGTCGGGTTTCCCGGTGAGACTGAGCAAGACTTGCAGGCCACGCTGGACGTGATCCGGCTGGCGGAATTCGCCAAAGTCCACGTCTTTCCCTACTCGCCGCGTCCTTTTACCCCCGCCGCGCGCGAGGGACAGCAGATCCCGGCGGGAGTTGCGAAGGAGAGACTGCATAGCGTGCTGGACATCGCGGAGCAGACGGGCATGGCGTTTTCCCGCCGATTCATCGGCCACGACGTTACGATCGTTTCGGAGAAGTCCTTGCCTGGCGAAGTCGAAGGATACTCAGAGCACTACCTCTGGACACGAGGACGCGCACAGGGAAACGCGATGCTCCAACGCGACAGCCTCGTCGTCGTTCATGTCGACAGTTATCATTTCGACGGAAACCGGGTCGTGCTGTCCGGGAACGTGGCTGCATGACAGACGCCGGCGAACAGGACTGTATCTTCTGCCGTATCAGTCGGCATGAAGCGCCAGCCGAGTACCTGTACGAGGATGAGACGGTCTTCGTCATCAAGGACCGGTTCCCGAAAGCGCCGGTGCATTTGCTCGTAATTCCGTGCAAGCACATTGCCCGCATCGATGCCCTCAGCACAGTGGACGACGGATTGATCGTTCATCTTTTTGAGGTCGTTCGTTTCATCGCGGCCAGATATCATCTTGAGGCAGGGTACCGCGTCATTATCAACTCCGGCGCCGAAGGCGGACAGACCGTTCAGCACCTGCACGTACACATCATTGCGGGCAGGTGCCTCGGGTTCAGGGAAGATGGTACACTCTAGAATGGTGCGAAGCGGTTCTCCGCCCAGATGCGCTCTTTGAGGAGGTCGTAGGCCTTCTCCAGAAGATGAAGGTGGAGTTTCTCCCACTCTTCCAGCTGTCTGTACATGGAGGCCTCATCCGTTTGGGTTGCCTTCCCGGCCGCGACATGATAGAACTCCCATGAATTTCGTTCAAGCAGCATGCCCGTATGGATCGCGGAGGCTTCGTGCTGCGACAGGTCCCTGGCACTGCGCACGGCGTCGACCAGGACCTCGTCGTGAGTCGTTTCTTTCAGTGCTTCGAGTCCGCTGATGTCCAGCATGCCCCCCACTTGCACGCGGTTCAATTCCTTGTTGATGTACTGCTGGTGTTTTTCCTCCTGCTCAGTCAGATAGACGAAAACGTCCTGCACCGCCCCTTCGGACAAGGTGCCGGTTACATCCCGGTAAAATATCCATCCTTCGATCTCCAGCTGCAGTGCGTCCCTGAGAAGAGCAACCATTCCTTCCTGACTCATTTGCCACCTCCTGTGGTCGTGTCGAGTCTGTCGAGCAGAAGCCTGAGCAGCATACGTGCACCGTTCTTGTCCAGCGGCTTGTTGTTGTTGCCGCACTTGGGCGAGTAGACGCAGCTTGGACAGCCATCCTTGCAGGGGCACTCGGTCACCCGGTCCAGTGCAAGGCGTACGACATTGCTGAAGCGTCCGTACGCCGCTTCAGTGAGGCCGACGCCTCCAATATGCCCATCATACACAAAAATGCTTGGTTTCAGCGTATCCCGGTGAAGAATCGTGGAGATGCCTCCGAGGTCACGCCGGTCGCACAGCACGACGATCGGCATCAGGGCGATGAGCAGGTGCTCAGCTGCGTGCAGGCTCCCTGCGATGTCATAGCCGCCTTCCTTGAGAACATCAAGCATGGCGTCGGGGATGGTGACCCAAAGCGCCATCGTGTCATAGCTGATCTCAGGCGTGTCGATGTACTCGCGCCCGATCTCTGTCTCGATGTGAAAGCTCTTCTTGATGAAGCCGACAGTCTGCTCGGATACGACGACCTTCCCGAACGACAGGCTCATGTCGCCAAAGTCATGGCGGTCCCGTTCGTTCTGAATGACCACATCACTGCGGATGATTGCATCGGTGTAGTAATTCTGTGTCGTGGGAGCGGCGTGGACGACCTGCTGTTCGTGATCGTTGCCTGTGACGAGATACGAGTCTCCCTGATGGAGGAACACCGCGCCGGGGTAGAACTCCTCGATGACCTTGTAGGCGTCGGCTTCCTCAAGGACCTGCCCGTCGCCGTCGTTCAGAACGTGGTAGCGCTTGTCGGACAGCGTCCGCAGACTCACGAACCGATGAGGGTACGTCTCGGTTGACACGATGAGTGAGCCACGGGCACGCAGCTTCCCGTCCGCCTCCAGCTGTTCGACGAGCGGTGTGTACTGTGGGCCGAAGTACTCGATGTCGATTGCTGGTCGCAGCGGGAGTTCGTATGCAGCGCAGCGAAGGTGAGCGCTCAGGACGTACTCGTTGCCAGGATTGATCGTCGGTGTGCCGAACCGGCCCGACGACAGGAAACCCGGAGTCTGAACGACGTACTGATCGAGCGGGTTAGATGACGCTACGAAGATGGACAACGAATGATCACGTTCGCGTCCTGACCTTCCCATCTGCTGGAAGAGGCTGGTCACAGAGCCAGGGTAGCCCGCCGTGATCGACACGTCGAGATGCCCGATATCGATCCCCAGCTCAAGTGCATTGGTTGCAATGACGCCGGTCAGTTCGCCCGAGGAGAGGCGGTGCTCGATGCCCCTGCGGACAGCCGGGAGGTAGCCTGCGCGATACGTGGCGACACGGTCTCCAAGACGCTGGCCTTTGCCTGCTCCGGCGTCTCTCACATACTTGTACAACAATTCGGCTTCCTGACGCGACTTAGTGAACACGATTGTCCGCACGTCTTCCTGAACGGCACGCTGAAAGAGCCACAACGTCTCCTTCATGACACTCTTTCGTACGTTGTTCTGCTTATCGACGATTCTCGGGTTGAACAGCAGGAGAGTCTGCTGCCCCTTGGGAGCGCCCGACGAATCGACGTTTCGGACAATTTCCCCAGTAAGCTGAGACGCGAATTTACCGGGGTCGTCAATGGTGGCGGATGTGACAAAGAACACGGGGTGTGCACCATAGAAGTTGGCCAGTCGCCGAAGGCGCCGCAGGAGCAGGGCCATGTGCGATCCGAGGACACCATGGTAGTAGTGGCCTTCGTCGACAACGACGAAGGCTAGCCCGCGCATGAATCGTGACCAGCTCTCGTGATATGAAAGAATGCTGTAGTGTAAGCTGTCGGGGTTTGACAGGATGAGGCGTCCGAACTTTCGAAGCTGATGCCTCGCATCGGGGTCGGTATCGCCGTCATAGACGGCCGTGTTGATCCTGTCCATGCATCGCTTCATTTCCCTGAGCTTGGCTAGCTGGTCTTCGATAAGTGCCTTTGTAGGGTAAAGGAATAGCGCTGTGGCACCGGGATGCTTCAGGAGATGATCCAGGACCGGAAGCTGGAAGGCAAGACTCTTCCCGCTGGCTGTAGGGCTGACCGCTGTTACGTTGTAGCCGTCACTGGTCATGTCAAAACACGCGCGTTGGAAGGAGTAGAGTTCACGGATCCCCTTGTCTGCGAGGTCAGCGGACAAGTCGGGGTCCACTGTTGGAGGCAGGGGGGCGAACGTCGGTTCCCGCGCTTCGAAGTCCAGCCGGCCAACGATCTGTCCGTCATAGTCTTGTGAAGTCGTCAGTTCGCGCAGCAGGAACTGCAGCTCATGTTCCGTCATGAAATCAGTGTACCTGCAATGGACGCAAGAAAAAGGCGTGCGCGGTGAGCGCACGCCTTTTGATAGCTTCTATCGGACGCGAAACGTCAGGCGTTGTCGTCGCTGATCTTCTTGAGCTCTTCCTGCTTTGCAGTTATCTGAGCGTTAAACTCATTGACTGCCGCCTGGACCGCAGCGAATGCTCCGGTGATGTCATCAATGGTCTTTCCCTGCTCAAGCATGGCATAAACGTTCACGCCGAATTCCTGTTTCGCGTCCTTGACCTTGCCCTGAAGGCCTGAAATGTCCATCTTCAGTTTTGTGCTTCCCGCCAGGTCCTTTGCCCCATCGGCGACCTTGTTCGCAGCATTCTTGATCTTGTCCATAAAGCTTTCTGACATTGTTCCTCCTTGTAGATTCTCGTGTGCGCCCGGCCCACGCTCATAAGAACAACCCGTTGCGTCCAAGTGCATCAGAATACGACCAGAGGTGTCGGACGACCGACAGTGCCGCGCCACGAGTGGCCGCGCGGCGGCGGCTACTACATCTGTGTTCTGAGCTGGTTGGCCGCCTTGCGAATTTCAATGCGCAGACGCCCGAGATTCACTTCCGCATTCGTGAGAACCACGAGAAACGCGTCGGGCAGGTCGATCATGAAGGCCTTGCCCTTGTCGCTCTCGAGTGTGATCATACCAATCGTTCCTATGGACATGATACCAGATGTCGTCGAAGCGCTCTGAAATACGCTTGCGGCCATGCCGGCGACAGATTCCTCGTCCTGGTCCAGACCACTGGCAATCACAAGGCCGTCCTTGCTCACAATGACGCTTCCCGTCACACCAATTTCCTTGTTCAGGTTCCGCAAGACTTCTTCCATGGTGCCTCCTCATGCCCTTCTCGTATTGTTTCGACAAGTGCGTACACGTACAGAGAACAATGGACTTTCAGTCTCTATTGTCTATTGTAGAGACGATGAAATGCAAGTCAATCATATGAGAAACGGGACACCCGAATATCTGAACATGGCATTGCCCCTGTGCCAGGGCCTGAAGTCTCTGCACCGTCAAAGTGCCTCGCTTGTCAGAGGGGACATTTTCTGGTACAATTGCCCTGCAAGATTCCGCACGCCCGGGATTCTGGAGTGTTCCGCATCGCGGTTCTCCGGAAGTTGAACGGGCGGAGGCAAAAAACTGACAGGAGGTACTATTGTGGCAGTCGTAACAATGAAGTCCCTGCTCGAGGCAGGCGTCCATTTTGGTCACCAGGTCCGCAGATGGGATCCGCGCATGAAGCATTTTATCTTCACGCAGCGCAACGGCATTCACATCTTTGACCTCAAACAGACGGTCGCCAAGCTGGACGAGGCCTACGCGTTCCTTTCCAGGGTTTCGCGCGAAGGTGGCAACGTCATCTTTATTGGTACCAAGAAGGCTGCACAGGACATCGTTCGTGAAGAAGCGACCCGTGCAGGCGCCTGGTATGTGAACGAGCGATGGGTCGGCGGCCTTATGACCAACTATGTCACGGTCCGCAAGAGCATCGACCACCTGAAGCAGATTGACCGTGAAGAGGCTGATGGCGTCGTCGAGGCCATGGGAATCAAAGAACGCACGAAGACCATGAAATCCAAGGCTCGCCTGAGCAAGCTGTTTGGTGGTCTTCGTACGATGGACGGCCTTCCTCGTGCCATCTACGTCATCGACACTCACAAGGAACATAGCGCAATTCAGGAAGCACACGCACTCGGTATTCCAGTGGTCGCCATCGTCGACACCAACTGCAACCCTGACGAGATCGACTATCAGATTCCGGCAAATGATGATGCAATCAGGTCTCTCCGCCTCATCACCTCACTCATGGCCAGTGCCCTCATCGAGGGACGCGAGGGCGTCCAGCAGTCCGAGGCAAACGAGGAGCACGCCAGTATGGCCGACTTCGCCCATGAAGCGGAGAAAGCGAAAGAGACAGAGACAGTGACAGAGGTAGAGGACAGCACCGACGACGAGAATGAGGTGAGCTAATGGCAACAATTGATATGGAAACCGTCAAGACCCTGCGCGAACGAACCGGCGCCGGAGTTCTCGACTGCAAGAAGGCACTCGTAGCCTGCGATGGGAACATCGACAAGGCCATCGACGTGCTTCGAGAGAAGGGGTTGGCCAAGGCTGTCTCCAAGTCTTCACGCGAGGCTGGAGATGGTATGATCTTCACCTATATTCATGCTGGTGGCAAGCTGGGTGTTCTGGTCGAGTTGAACTGTGAAACCGATTTTGTCGCCAGGACCGAGGATTTCCAGGGTCTGGGCAGAGAGATCGCGATACAGGTGGCGGCTACGGATCCTTCCTTCATCCGTCCAGAGGACGTTCCGACGGATGTCGTCGAGCATGAGAAAGGCCTCTACCGCGTCCAGCTCGAGGCCGAGAAGAAACCGGAGCAGGTCTGGGACAAGATCATCGAGGGCAAGCTCGGAGCGTACTACAAGGAAAACTGCCTGATGCAGCAACCATATATCCGTGATGAGAGCAAGACGATCGAGGAGATTGTCAAAGCAATGATTGCCAAGACCGGCGAGAACATCGTGGTCGCGCGGTTTGCGCGCTTCAAGATCGGCGGCAATCCCACAGTCTCCTAGTTCCCGACATACACTCACACCCATGGCGGCGTTGTACAGGAGAGTACTGCTGAAACTCAGCGGCGAGGCTCTGAAGGGCAGCGCCGCCTCTGGTATTGATTTCTCCATTTTGCAGTTCATCTCGCGTGAAGTGCAGGAACTCGTTGGATCGGGTGTACAGGTCGGGGTGGTCATCGGCGGTGGAAACATCTGGCGAGGAGCCAGTGCCGAGGGAACGGGACTCGATCGTGCGACGGCCGACTACATGGGGATGCTGGCGACGATTATGAATGGGCTGGCGCTCCAATCGGCGTTCGAACAGGTAGGACTTGAAGCAAGGGCGATGTCCGCATTGCGCCTGGATCAGGTCTGTGAACCGTACATCCGCCAGCGCGCTCTCGAACACCTCCGCAGAAATCGCGTTGTCATTTTCGCCGGAGGGACGGGACTCCCGTATTTCACGACCGATACCGTGGCTGCTCTTCGAGCCGTTGAAGTTGGAGCGGACATTGTCCTGAAGGGCACAAACGTGGATGCGGTCTATTCCAGCGACCCACGCACGGACAAAACAGCGGCACCCTACCGCCAGCTGACGTACGACCAGTTTCTGGCGGACCATCTTAAGGCGATGGATGCGACAGCTGTCTCACTTTGCCGCGAGAATCATCTTCCGATCCTGCTGTTCAACATGAACAAGCCCGGTAACATCGTCCGGGCTGTGATGCAAGGCGACATTGGAACTCTGATCAAGGAGGCTTAGATGGACAAGTACTTCACGCCAATCGATGCCAAGATGCAGGCTGCTCATCAGGCCCTTCTCAAGGACTACTCCGAGATTCGCGCCGGCAGGATCACGCCGGCCTACGTTGACGGTGTCGTCGTCGAGGCCTACGGACAGCGGAACCCCCTGAAGGATGTCGCAACGATTTCGGCTCCACAGGCAAAGGTCCTCGTCATTGAACCATGGGACAAGAGCTTGTTGAAGGAAGTTGAACGGGCTATCCTGAAGGCGAACATCGGGGTAACACCCACGAATGATGGGCAGCGTGTGCGGCTCGTCTTTCCAGATCTGACTCTCGAAGAGCGGAAGAAGATGGTAGCTCGCATCTCCCAGCTTACTGAGAAGTTCCGTGAAGAGATCCGTTCCATTCGTCGTGAAGTCCGTGATGACATCAAGGCACAGGAGAAGGCCAAGGAACTGTCAGAGGATGAACAGCACCGGCTTGAGGAAGAGCTTGAAAAGCTCACGGAGAAGCACATCTCAGAGGTCAATAAGGCATTCGAAGCTAAGGAGAAGGAGATCCTCTCTCTGTAGGGACGCCTGGCATCGTGGCCACAAGAAGTCAGCTTCATGTTGCCATCGTGATGGATGGCAATGGCAGGTGGGCGGTCGAGCGGGGACTCCCTCGGATCGCGGGCCACAGGCAGGGTGCTCAGGTAGTACATGACATCGTGGCGGCCTCGCCCGGATTGGGTGTTACGGCCTTGACCGTTTTTGCCTTCTCGACTGAAAACTGGAAACGGCCGGCAGATGAAGTGAGCTACATCCTGCACCTGTTTGTCACGATGGTGACGAAGTGGTTGCCCGAACTGATTGATCAGCACGTGCGAGTGCGGATCATTGGAGACCGTGCGGCACTGCCCACTGATGTCAGGGATTCTGTAGAGGCAATCGAACTGCGTACGGCCTCCTGCGACGGTCTTCATCTCAATGTCGCCCTCAATTACGGAGGGCGGGCGGAGATCCTGCATGCGGCAAAGGCATTTGCCGCTGATTGTGCAGCGGGGGCAGCCGCCCCCGCCGATCTCACCGAAGACAGGTTTGACTCATATCTGTGGCTGGGGAGTGAGACTTCCCCCGATATTGTTGTGCGTACCGGGGCGGAGTCGCGGGTGTCCAATTTCCTGTTATGGGAGATGGCCTATGCCGAGCTTTTCTTTCTCGACACGCTCTGGCCCGATTTCACGCCAGCGATGCTTGACATGATTGTGCGGAAGTTCAAGTCCAGGAACCGGAGGTTTGGTGGCTCATGACAGGCAGCAGAGGTCTTGTACTTTTTGGTTCGACGGGCTCCATTGGGATCCAGACGCTGGATGTGGTACGGGCTGAGCCCGAGAGATACCACATCGTCGGTCTCACCGCGCACACTAACGATGAGCTGCTCGCTGAACAGACCGTGGCTTTTCAGCCGCGTTTCGTCGCCATGTCGGACGATGCTGCGAGGGAGCGCCTGACGATCAGGCTGGAACGTCATGACATACGTATCCCGGTGGTCAGCGACGAGGATTTGCCCTCGATGCTCAGCAGGGTCGCTTTCGACATGTCTGTGGTTGCGACAGCCTCCACCGATCTGGCGCAGATCGTCTGCGATCTTCTGCGATTGGGACTGCCTATGGCCATCGCCAGCAAGGAGTTGCTCATCATGCTGGGAGACCTTCTGGAGCCATTCAGGGCACAGCTGCGTCCTATCGACAGTGAGTTGTCGGCCGTGTGGCAGTGTCTTGCGGGCGAGGATCTTGAGACTGTCGAGCGGATTGTGCTGACGGCATCA
>JBAQYC010000045.1:0-2239 GCA_049299835.1 Candidatus Cryosericum sp.
GCTCAGAGACGGGACACTGCTGTACCGCGAACCCCATACCTCCCTGGAACTTCCCGTGCCTGAGGACACGCTGGCCTACGACTGGACAGAGCTGGTCGGACAGGATTTCGCAGACAGCTTTCTCAACAGCGAGGGAGTCAATATCTGCTGCGACAGCGCCGCAGGGACACGTGAACAGCAGCCCGAACTGGAGCGGGGCGGAATCGGTCACTTCCTGCCACAACTGATCGCCGAGCAGGCTCACTCCGCCCGCGAGGGCGTCCTGCTGGCGGGCCGGCTTGTCGAAGCATATGGCTACTGCGACGCTCGCATCATCACGATCGCCGACCGGAACGAGGCGTGGGTCCTCCAGATCCCAGGGGGCCACCAGTGGCTGGCGCAACGCATCCCGGACGACGCGATCGTCGTCCTGCCCAACTATCTCATCTCCCGTCAAGTCGACGTGTCGAATACCGACTGGTTCCTTGCGTCGGCGGATCTGGAGGCCCATGCCATACAGCGCGGGTGGTACGATCCCACCAAGGCAGAACCTTTCGATTTCAAGAGAGCTTACGGACCGCCCGAGATCAATGTCTCCTCATTGAGCACCAGTCGGCAGCAAACGGGGCTCTTCCTGCTCACCGGGCAGGAGTTCCCGCTGGACGACATGCCATTTTCATGCATACCACAGCACCCTGTGACCCTTGGCGACGTTATGGCGTGCCTGCGCTGCGTCACGCCTCACGGGCAGTCAACCCGGCAGGCTCTGGTAATGAGTGGCAGCTTCCACAAGAATGTGGCTCAGACCACCATGCGCCAAATTTCAGTCTGGACCACACAGGAATCCTCGGTGACCGAACTGAGAGACCAGGTTCCTGGACCGCAGTCCGTGACTGTCTGGCGAGCTTCCGGGATCCCCGATGAGCTCCCCTATACGCCGTGGTATCCTCTGGCCATGATGGAAACGGGTCTCGGATACCCAGACCCCTACGCCACAGGAGACCCGGACCGCCTCGACATGAGCTCTGCATTCTGGACGTTCCGCCTTTTTGTGACCGCCGTTGACTGCAACTATGCCCAGCGTATCGCCGAAGTCCAGGCAGCGGTTCTACCGCTGGAAGCACAGGCCATGGACACAGACAAGCTCCTTCAGAGCATGCCGGCAGACACTTCTCGCAAAGCTCTTGCCGGTCTGCTCACAGCATGCGGTGAAGGGCTGGGCATGGAAGCACTGGATATATGTAGAGAACTGCTTCGGCAGTGGCAGATGAATTCCGAGCGGACCCCATTCAGAGAGTGACAGCTCTTGCAGGGAGATACGACCACTGCCTGTAAGCCTCTGTAGAAGCCATTTGGCCGATACAGCGACGCCGATATCGACTCTCATCCTGACCACTGTTCTTTGCCCACCCCAGCCTACCTTCCTATTGTATTTTTTCTGGATAGTGCATACACTACAAGTGTAGTATTTGCAGTACAATGGAGGTGGATGATGGAAGAACTGACCGGCAAACAGCAAGCAGTGCTGGAATTCATTGAGGTACACGCACGCCAGACGGGATTCCGCCCCAGTCTGGAGGATGTACGGCGCCATTTTGGATTCAACTCTCTCAACTCGGTCGTCGTGTACGTCAAGACGCTCGAACGCAAGGGGTACCTTCCTCAACCGGACCTCATCAAGGGCACACCGGCCACCCCATCGCTGATGATACCGGTGCTGGGCACTATCGCAGCCGGAACCCCTATCCTGGCCGAGGAGAATATCGAGAAGTGGATCTTTGTCACCCCGCCGACGCCCGCGACTGCCGACTACTTCGGCCTCAAGGTCAAGGGAGACTCCATGATCGACGAACACATCGTGCCCGGGGACATCGTCGTCGTCCACAAACAGCAGACCGCAGACAACGGTGACATCGTTGTGGCTCTGTTTGGAGACGAGGCGACCGTCAAGAAGCTGCACGAGGGAGATGACGGGATCTTTCTCATGCCGGCCAACCCTGCGTACCACCCTATTCCTGTCAC
The DNA here is from genome assembly GCA_049299835.1 of Candidatus Cryosericum sp. Classification (GTDB taxonomy): domain Bacteria; phylum Caldisericota; class Caldisericia; order Cryosericales; family Cryosericaceae; genus Cryosericum. The sequence continues at coordinate 2,002 of JBAQYC010000045.1, forward strand.
CAGCGACGTGAGCATTATCGGCAAGGTTGTCGGCCTTGTCCGCGAGCATCTGTCCTGAGGAGGAGCACATGAATCCCACATCTGGTTTCCGGGTCTCACCGACCCCGTCTGACAGGCTGCCGCTGCTCTGCGTCGAGGAGCGAAACGGCCGTCTTACCGCCTTCGTCTTCCGTGGCGAGGTCAAACACGTGGACCGTGTCCTCAAGATGTGGACCAGTGGACGATTTACTTCCGGCCA
>JBAQYC010000046.1:0-6978 GCA_049299835.1 Candidatus Cryosericum sp.
ACATCCTCGCCAACGTAGCCCGCCTCAGTCAGTGTGGTTGCATCGGCAATCGTGAATGGAACATCAAGGATACGGGCAAGAGTCCTGGCGAGATAGGTCTTGCCGACCCCCGTGGGGCCCGCAAGCAGAATGTTCGACTACTCGATCTCGACCTTGGAGTCTTTCTTGGCTCTCAGGCGTTTGTAGTGATTGTAAGCGCCGACCGAGAGTGCCTTCTTGACCTCATTCTGGCCAATGACATACTCGTTCAGACGCGCATAGATTTCCTTGGGACGGAGTGCCTTGAATTCGATGGCATGAGACTCGTGCCTTGACTGCTGCATGAGCTGGTTGCCCCGCTCGATACAATCGTCGCAGATGTACGAGCCATCCAGCCCTTTGATCAGCAGACCGACTTCGCTGGACTTCTTTCCGCAGAACGAACAGGACGGTTCTTCGCTATTGTGGCTCGACATTCTTCACCGACAGTCCGACTTCTCCTGCGACACCGATCTTGGATATGACCTGATCTACGATACCATACTCCACCGCCTCTTCGGCAGACATGAAGAAGTCTCGTTCAGTATCCCTCCGTACGATGTCCAGAGGTTTTCCAGTATGTGAGGCGAGGATATTGCTGACAGACTCCTTGATCCGGAGGATCTCTTTTGCCTGGATCTCAATGTCTGTCGCCTGTCCCTGTGCTCCACCCCAGGGCTGGTGAATCATAATGCGTGAGTTCGGTAGCGCAAATCTCTTCCCTTTGCGGCCGGCAGCCAGCAGAACCGCGGCAAGGCTTGCAGCCTGCCCCAGACAGATGGTGGAAACTGGAGCATTGATATACTGCATGGTATCGTAGATTGCCATGCCGGGAGTCACTTCGCCGCCAACGCTGTTGATATAGAGATAAATGTCTTTGGTGGCATTCTCTGCTGTCAGATAGAGCATTTCAGCAACGACCAGGTTCGACACCTGCGTGTCGATCTCTCCACCAAGGAATACGATCCGGTCCTTCAGGAGTCGTGAATAGATATCGTATCCACGTTCACCGTGAGCCGTCTGTTCGACGACATATGGAATGACGCTCATTGTGCCTCCTGCCTGGCCACTGAGGGCTCCTTCAACTGGACCGCGCCAACAATAAGGCTGCGGGTGTTGTCCCATACGATCACATTACGAATCGTCTTGCGCCCATTCTCCGTCGTCGTGTCAATACTGGCCTTGGCCAGTTCTTCCTTATGCAACTCAGCGTACGCGTCAATGTCGGCTTCGGATGCCACGATACCGCATGCTCTCTCGGTTGCCTCCATCAGGAGGTCACGCTGGAGCAGTCTGACAGCATCGGCTTCAACATCTTTCGTCAACTGTTCGGTAGTAATATTATTGTACTTCAAGTACTCGTTGAGGGAAAGCCCATTGCGGACAAGGCTCTCCTTAATTTCACCAAGCCGTTCCTCGGTCGCATCACGCCGAACATACCCGGGAAACTCGATGCCCAGCCTTTCTGCAGCGGTTTCGATAGCACGACCGAAGATCGTGTCTTTCCTGGCTTCGGCTGCCTTATGCTGTTCGTCTTCTTCAAGAGTTTTCCGAAGTTCTTCAAGTGAATCAAATGCACCGACCGTCCGGGCAAATTCATCGTTGACTTCAGGAATGTTTTTCGTTGCAACACCATCAAGTGTGATTTCGCCCTCAAGAGCGCTCTCCTGCATCTGTACGTTGAAGTGCTTCGACTCTCCCACGATCATTCCCACGAGAAATGGCTCATAGGCCTTGCCGACTTCACCCTCGCCTAATGTAAACTCAGTGTGGTAGGGATTCTGTGACTTCCCGGTTGCGATCGTCACCATGACAGAATCGCCGCTTGCGGCTGGGCCGTCCTTGGGAGACGACTCAGTCACGGCATCGACAAGAGCATTGATGCGGCTCTGGACGGCTCTGGTGGTATCCGTCGGGACGTCTTCGACCTCCATACCGCTCCACAAGTCATGGTCTGCCTTGGGCATCTCGAAGACGCGTACGTCGACCTTTAGCCCGCTGAGTGGATCGTCGTCCAATACCGACTCGACGATTTCAGGCTCGAAGATGAGGGCGTCCGTATCCTTGTGTTCCTTGAGGAACGTGACATACGTTTGAGAGGCTGCCTTCTGAAGGACGTCATCCTTGAGTTCCTCGTCACTGACATATTTGGCGACGATGGAGAGAGGGGCCTTGCCCGGACGGAACCCAGGTATACGGAGTTTGCCGGCCATCGCCAGCACCGCCTCACGGCGCATTGCTGAAACTTCGTCAGCACTGAATGTTGCAGAGAGTACAATCGAATTGCCGGTCTTGTTGGTAGTGGTATATTCCACGATCTCCTCCAGGTTGGTGCGAAGGGCGGGAGTCGAACCCGCATGGAATTACCCACTGGATCCTAAGTCCAGCGCGTCTGCCAGTTCCGCCACCCTCGCTGAATACTTACTGACATCGCAGGGAACTGAATCTTTGGGCAAGTGGTGGTGGGTCGTGCAGGACTTGAACCTGTAACCGCCTGATTAAGAGTCAGATGCTCTACCAATTGAGCTAACGACCCACAACTTGAACGCAAGGATTATAGGACTTTTCATGAGGGTGTCAAGCGATCTCACCGCCACACCTGCATCACATGCTACGCCGTCGATTCTCGTGGCTTACAACACAGTTGGCGCGCCCAGCAGGAGTCGAACCCGCAACCTGCGGATCCGAAGTCCGCAGCTCTATCCAGTTGAGCTATGGGCGCTCGCCTGACAATCCTGGTGCGCTTAGCAGGACTCGAACCTGCGGCCTACGGATTAGGAATCCATCGCTCTATCCGCCTGAGCTATAAGCGCAGTACTGCAAAGCGCACAATACAAAGGGCCGCGCTCACGAACAGAATGGGGTGGGTAAGGAGACTCGAACTCCCAACATCTGGATCCACAGTCCAGTACTCTAACCAATTGAGCTATACCCACCATGTGATGCTGGCGAGCCCAGCAGGATTTGAACCTGCGACCGACGGATTAGAAATCCGTTGCTCTATCCAGCTGAGCTATGGGCCCATGGTCGGGGCGAGTGGATTTGAACCACCGATCTCATGGTCCCAAACCATGCGCGTTACCAAGCTACGCCACACCCCGAGTAGAAAGAGAATACACGCAATCAGCTGAAAATCAAGGTCCCAGCGATGGAGACGCCTGAAGAGCTGACCACAGGGCCGCAAGAGCCTGCGCACGATGACTTACCCGGTCCTTAAGGCTGGAATCCATCTCGCTGAACGTGAGAGAGTACCCGTTCGGCGTAAATAATGGATCATATCCAAAACCCTTTGATCCACGCGGCTCAGGTATCACGGTTCCTGCAACGGCACCTGCGCAGGCGAGACACCGGCGTGACCCGGGAAGAAACGCGACGATCCAGCAAACGAAACGTGCAGGCGTTGACAATATATGGTGCTCTGTGAGAAACGCCGCGAGCGCGGCCTTTTCGGAGAGACCAGCATATCGAAAACGCGCGGAATGGACTCCAGGCATGCCGCCAAAAAGTGGTAGTTCAAGACCGGAGTCGTCTGCGAGGACAACACAGTCAGCAGCATCCGTGGCCTGAATGCTCAGGAGACCCGCACGAGCTTTCCTGTAACCATTCTGGTAATAGGTAGCACCACATTCGACGACGCCTTCCACCTCCAACTCCTCCAGGGGAAGCCGGCAATCAAGGCCGTTGAGAATGCCGGCGAATTCCTGCAACTTGTGTGTGTTGCCAGTAACAAGCGCCAGTCTCAAACGTCCGCAACCTCGACTACTCCGACATAGTCTCCCAGGAAGAGGCGAGCCTTGTCCAGGAAGTCGCCGGGGTCGCCCGTGGTGAAGAACCTGTCCTGCTGTCCCGCCCCTGTGGTCAACCGACACTTCTCGAGTACCAGTCCCACCTCGTACGCCAGTTCCTTGCTCGGGTCCACAATCTTGACGGAAGGTCCAAGGATGCGTTCCATGAGGTCGTTGAGGAAGGGAAAGTGAGTGCAGCCCAGTACAAGTGTATCCGCCCCGAACTCCCGTACAGGCTTCAACACGTCCGAAGCATAGTCAGCTACATCCTGACCCTCGATGCTTCCAGCTTCCACGAGATTCACAAGTTCCTGTGACTGGAGTTCTATCATCTCTACCGCAGGGTCCATCAGCCCCATGGCCCTGAGGTACCCGTGACTCCGTGCAGTCCCCGGAGTAGACAGCACCGCGACTCTGTGGTTACGAGTTGCCAGCTGTGCACTCTTGACGCCGGCAGAGATCATCCCCAGGACAGGGACATCCACCTGGTGCTGGATATCTGGAAATATGGCGCTTGAGGCCGTGTTGCATGCCACGACGACCATTCGGGCTCCGTGAGCCTCCAGGAACTCGATCAGCGTTGTGGCCCTTTTGATCACCTGCTCCCTTGGCTTCGTTCCATAGGGAAAAAAGCGAGAGTCGGCAACATACATGATAGCCTCTCGTGGTAATCTGTCCTTCAGTTCCCGGACGACTGCCAATCCTCCGACTCCCGAGTCAAATACCCCTACGTAGGATTCCACTATACCTCCCTACTTGTGGAAGTACTCGACAATGGCTTCTGCGATGCCCTTCGCCACCTTCTCCTGGAACGAGTCCTCACGCAGAAGACGCTCTTCTTCACTATTGCTGATGAACACACACTCGACAAGGGCTGCCGGCATCGTATCGATGTGGGATACCAGGTATAGCGACGTTTTCTGTGTTCCGCGATCGGTTCTTGTCAGAACGGAAACAAGATGTTTCTGAATAAGCGTTGCAAAGATTTTCGACTGGTCAAACCAGTAGTGGGTTTCCGTGCCCCCAATCGACGATCCTGCATCCGTAGCGTTCTGGTGAATTGCCAGGAAAAGGTCCGCACCTGAGCTATTGGCGATCTGCGCACGCCTGGTGAGGTCAGGATTGTCCTTTGATGAATCGTCCGACCGCGTCATGACCACACGAGCACCGTCAGCCTCAAGCAACGCTTTGACCTTAAGTGCGATCGACAGGTTGATCGACGATTCCTTCGTCCCGGAAGGACCCACGGCACCGACGTCGAAATATCCGGTCGATGACATATAGCCATGGCCAGGGTCAAGGACGATTTTCTTTCCTTTGAGCTTTCCCTTGGCACTTTCAGAGAGCACGATCACGTAGATCCCCGTCCCGGGGCTTTGCACATCTGCCGTAAATGCTGGAACGTGAAGTCGTATCTCAATGACAGGAGGAGTGTCATTTGACCTCTGCTTCGCCGACACAGTAGCCCAGTCCGACAACGAATGATTTCCGGCGATTGCAGTGGCCGAAACCCCCTCCAGCTGGAAAGTGCAATAGTCGCCGCTTTCATCTTCTGTCTTCGTCACTTTCAAGTCACTTGCTGAAGTGATCGTGATACTCCCCGACGAACCTGCGGAGATGCCTGTCGCAGAAATGGACGAGATGATGGGGTCAAGATAGACTCTCAGAGCATCGCCAGATACCTCGAGTCCAAACACGTGGGCGACGGTCGCCACCGGAACGTAGAGCAAGCCACTCAAGATCCTCGGCGCCACGGCCATTTCCTCGCTCCAGTGACTGTCACCCTGAGCAATCTTCAGTGTGCGCAGACCATCCTTCACCACATACTGCCGATCTCCAAGTGTCAGACTGGTTTGCTGGTTGGCGGCATCCCACGATAGAAGTATGCCATAGACATTTGCAACGTCGACAAGCGGTACAAACGTAGCCGCCTCTGCGAAAAACGTCTCTTCGCTGCTGGACAGAAGTTCTCCGCTCAGAAACACTGCCTTAGAGGGCACTGCAGATCCAGGCGAACTCAGCACGAGCTGAACCGACGAAGTCGTGGTTGATTGTTTCAGACCGATTCCGGGCTCGACAAGATAAATAACGATGCTTGACACGAAGCCGGCCGAGCTCGCCCAAACCTTCACTGCCGACACCTGCTTCGTTGGCACGCCCGCGATGCCGGCCTGTGCAGACTGCACCAATCTTGGTAAGGAGACTTCCAGACGTTCAGGGTCATGCTTCAGGAGAATCGACAGCCCGGTCTTGTCCCCATCGATATGCATCGTAACACCAGTCCAGCCATTCGACGATACAAGCTCGATGCCTGTCAGACTGCAGACTGCGCCGCCCGGACCGGTTCCACCGACAACCGTACCGTCAGACATCGCTATCCAGCCTTGAGATGAAACATCAGAAGACACTTCGAGGAACACCTGCTTTCCATCCGTGGCGACACCGACAACGACTCTGCCCTTGGCAGGAAGCGACCCGTCAGTCCCTGCAACAAACGGCGACGCAACGAGTCGTGCTGATGGACCCACAGAAGTAAGGTTCTTTCCCACTGTTGCAGCAACAAGGCTGTTTGGCACCATCTCCCACGAACTCAGCAGCGGGGCATAGACCCAACCCGTCTCTTCGGCAACCGTCACACGACACCAAGTCTCCTTCTGGTCGTTCATGGAGTAGGCGGTGATCACAATACTCGTTCCCGACGGCAGGACACCCAGTCGATCAAATGTGACTGAAGGTCCACTGCGAAGGTTCGATGCCTCCGTGATCTTCGCCGACAACGGCAACTTCGGCTTCCAGAGAGCCATGAGAGACGATGCGGTGAACGTGGCCGGCGTGGATGGAGGAGCCTGAATGGTCTGGACTTTCACGACCCATGACGCTACATAGCCGCTGGTCTGTTTGAGCTTGAGCGATGAACAGTCCACCCTGTACCAGACCTTGCCACTGGTATCTTTGGACTCTGACAGAATACGCAAGGACGTGCGTGACTTGACGGTCGTCAGGCGCACGAAGGCTGTTCCTGCACCACTTCGCAGTGCAGTGCCGTCTTCCACGATGACAGCATAACGAGTGTAAGAGGGCTGCACAGATGTAGCAGGTTCCACCTTCGGAGGCACCGGTTTCGTGACAGCGGGGGCCAGTGCCACAGTAGTGGCCGGAACATATGTCACAAGCC
>JBAQYC010000047.1:0-4241 GCA_049299835.1 Candidatus Cryosericum sp.
GTCCTGTCAAAACACTTCTTGCTCGTTTTCTCATACCATGCGCACCATCCTTGTAGCAAGAATGTTACAGGTCATTCGTTGTTTTGCAACAATGCAGGACCTGTCCGTGTGCTGTTCCACTCAGTCGCCTTGTGCAGGCTGGCACAGCAAGTATAATGCCAATATCGAAAAGAGCGATGCACACTCGGGCGTCAACACGGAGGCGCGTATGCCATTGGCAGGCGATCTATCGGGATTCAGCGTCGATGAGGTCATTTCGTTGATCATGAGGGGTGGAAAGACGGGACGTCTCGTTCTGAAAAACGACACGGTGGAGAGTTCTCTGTATTTTGACGCAGGGGCGATCGTCGAGGTCATGCATGGTCGTGTTCGTGGATCGGGAGCGCTTGCCAGTGCGTTGACGACTTTTACCTCTGGACAGTTCGCATTCTACGAAGGCGAACGGACTGCTGCGCCTTCGATGCACCTCGACGAGTCTCAGTTGTCGGGACTTGCGCAGCAGACTCACATCGAAACCGAGACTATGGCACCTGTCCTGCCCGACGTCGACGAGAAGCTGACCCTGGTGCTGTCATTCGCAGACCCTCCTTCGCTGACACCTTTGCAGTGGCTGCTCCTGGCTCAGATCCCGCAGCGTTGTACGTTGCGGCACCTGAGTGAGGGACGAGACCCGTTTGTGGTCAAGAAGGCCTTGTCTCCTCTGCTCATGAGCGGTCTTGTGCAGCGGACTGGACAGATCGTGTCTGCTGGTACGGGTGGAGTCCGTCTGACTGTGGTCAAGGGGTACACGCGGGAGGAAGAGGCTGTCGAACTTGATCAGGAGATTGTCGCGGGATGGCGCGCATCGGGTATCTTCGCTGGACGCGTTCTCGTCGGAGGACAGGTGTTCACAGCATTGGCCAGGCAGGGATTGGGCAAGAGCATCGTGATGTCCGCACCTGCGTGTCGGCTGTGCGGTGTGCGCGACACGCAGGAGGTCGACGTTACCCCGGCCCGGTGAAGGATCGCACAGTTGCCGGAAAGCCAGGCGCCGGCTATTCGGTCGGGGGCCTGGCTTTCTGCATAGTGACTGTGTCGTTCTCGAGAGTCAGGACTTGACGATGTCCTTCTCGATGAGCCTGAAGACCTTTGTGGGACACTTGGCGACGCATGTACCGCATGAGGTGCACAGGTGCTCGTCCACGACAGGAAGCCCATGTTCCATATGGATCGCCTGTTCGGGACAGGATTTCACACATATCTCGCATTTGATGCACCCGGTCTTGCATGTTGCAATGACTTTTGATTTCACGGGATTCCGGTTGGAACACAGGGGCATGGCGCCTTTCCTGGCGCGTGACACCCGGGTGAGGACGTTCTGAGGGCATGCATCGACGCACTTGCCGCATCCCGTGCACTTGGCCGTATCCACATGAGGAAGTCCGTCGTCTCCCATATGGAGTGCGTCAAAAGGACAGACTCTGGTACAGTCGCCCAGGCCGATGCATGACCACTGACACAGTTTCGTGCCTCCCGATATGATCTTGGCTGCCCGACAGGACTGGATGCCTGTGTAATCAGCCTTGAGAGGGGCCTTGTCCTTCGATCCCTGGCACACGAGTACAGCGATCTGGTCGACTGCGCTGGACGTGAGGCCGAGCAGTGCAGCAATCTGGTCGCCCGCCTTCTTGCCACCCGTTGTACAACGGTCGGGAGTGGTCGTCTGATGAGCGACGGCAATCGCGTAGGCGTCACAGCCCGCGAAGCCGCAGGCGCCGCAGTTGGCACCGGGGAGAATAGCTCGGACCTTGTCGACCAGTGGGTCGCTGGGGACTGCGAACTTCTCGCGGAAGAAGCCCAGGGCAATGCCAATGAGCAGACCAAGGACAGCCGAGACGATCGCTGTTTCGAGGATGATTTTCATTCCAGCCTCACTTGATGAGTCCGGCAAAACCCATGAATGCTACCGCGATGATGCTTGTGGCGAGGTAGAGGATGGGCGTGTCCATCATGAAGGCGGGGATCGGGGAGTTCTTGAGCCGCTGACGCACACCCGCCAGGAGGAGCATCGCAAGTAGATACCCCAACGACACGGCGACTGCAAAGACAATTGACTGCACAAAATTGTAGCCGCTGGTAATCTGGTCGAACGTGACAGCCAGGATGGCACAGTTGGTCGTGATCAGGGGCAAGTAGATGCCCATGGCGTGGTAGAGCGTGGGCACGCTCTTTTTGAGGTAGAACTCGACCAGCTGGACCAGCGCGGCGATGACAACAATGAATACCAGGATCTCGAGGAACTCAAGGCCGTTCGGCTTGAGGATCCAGTAATAGATGGGCCACGTGACGGCTGAAGCCAACACAGTGACGAATGTTACAGCCAGCCCCATACCTATGGACTGTCCCACGTCGGACGTCATGCCGATGTAGGAGCAGAGTGCGATGAAACGCATCAGAATAATGTTGTTGATGAGGAATGCTGTGACGAAGATCTTGATCAGGTCAGTCATACTCCCTCCTATGCCTTTTCCGCCGAACCGTTATCGGGCAGCGTGCAGCAGCTGTCCTGGGTCGGTTCCGGCTTTCTGCCTGCCAGCAGTTTTCGGCGCAGGCCGTTGCTAGCGGCCATCCAGAGTGCGAATACCAGGAAGCCACCGGGCGGCAGGATGAAGAAGATCATAGGTGAGAAGGATGACGGCATGATCTGATGTCCCAGAAGAGTACCGTTGCCCAGCAGTTCACGGACAACCGCCACAACGATCAGGACCCATGTGAATCCGATTCCCATGCCCAGGCCATCCACAATGGCGTCGCCTACGGGCTGCTTGGAGGAAAATGCCTCGACGCGCCCCATGACGATACAGTTCACGACGACGAGTGGGATGAAGACGCCCATGGACTTGGAGAGGGCGGGGAAGTACGCCTTCATCTCAAGGTCCATGATGGTCGTAAATGCAGCAATGACTACAAGGAAAACAGGCATGCGGATGCTGTCCGGGATCAGGTTCCGGAACAGCGAGATGATGAATTCGGACATGACCAGGACAAACGTCAGTGCAATGCCCATCCCGATGCCGTTGGCGACTGTTGTCGTCACGGCCATCGCAGAACAGAGGCCGATCATGATGACAAACAGCGGGTTCTCGACGATGAGACCGTTGACCAGGACACCGAACAGGCGTTTCATAGACCACCTCCTGCGAGAGCCTTGACGAGGGCCTCAGCCGTTGCTTTCACGAGCACTGTGGCTCCCTCGCTGCTGAACGTAGCCCCCGAGACCGCGTCGACGTTCGTGCCGACCTCAAGGGTCGTGCCTGCTTTCTTGCCTGTGAACTGCCCGGCGAAGGATGGGGTGAGAATCGAGCTGCCCAGGCTGTCGGTGCATTCAACTACTTGTACGCCGGTGATGATCCCATCGGTCGAAACACCCACGAGAACAGTGACTTCACCATCATAGCTCTTTGCCTTGGCTTTCGCGATTGCGCCGACCACTGTTCCAGATTTGGTTCCGACCGAGGTCTCCAGGATTGAGACGCCGGGCACGCTGGATGTCGCAGCCCTGGATGAAGGCCGGAAGGTGTCAGCCAGCGGAAGAACAGCTTCGGGGCCTGGTGTGGAGCCTCCGATGCCAAGGGCGTCGGAGGCGGCTTTGGCAACGACTTGAACCAGACTCGTGATGGCTCGACTTGTAATGGTTGCGCTGGTAATGGCGATGACATCCTGTTTGACGACGAAGCCATCAGTGAGTTTCTTGCCTGCGAACTGGCCTGCGAATGTTGTCTTCGTCGTCTTGTCGACATAATACGTGGGGTTTGCTGCATTGGCGCCGAGTCCGGGAGTGTCCTTGTTCTCCAGGACCTTCACGCCGGTGATAGTACCGTTGGCTGAAACGCCCACAATCAGCGTCGTCGGCCCTCCATAACTGGGACCCTGGACCTTGACGGCGATGCCGAGTGGGCCTGAGGCGCCGTTAGCCGTGTAGGCCGCATCGAAGATGACTTTAGGGTTCGCGGACTTCACGTTGTTCGCGACAGTGAATCCATTGGCCTGGGGGAACACTTCGCGAAGACCGGCCTGAAGGTCAGCCTCCTGACGCTGTGCGATGGTCTTGCTTGTGCTGTTGTAGACGAATCCAAGTCCGACACAGCCGACAACGCAGTACACTGCAAGGATTAGTCCCAGTTTAATCATCTGCCAGCGCTTCATGCGTTCACCTTCCTGGGCTTCACGAACCCGAACTTGTGTGGAATGATCTTGTCCAG
>JBAQYC010000048.1:0-3630 GCA_049299835.1 Candidatus Cryosericum sp.
ATACGATGCGTCTCGTAGAGACGGTACCATCCGTCGCGTTGAATCGACGCTTTTCAAGCACAAGTCCGTGCATATTCTCATGCCATTCTTCAGGTACGAAGTACTTCACGATGTAATCACGGTTCTCGACATCAAGAAAAAAATGACCGCCCCGCCTCGTGTGTTCCGCGACCCTCTGCAATATCTGCAGATCGCCAGTCTCGCCGTAGTAGCCGAATGAACTCCAGAGAGAGACGGCCAAATCCGCTCGCACGCCGAGTTCCATGGCGCGACTATCCACAACATGGAAATCCGCCTTCAACCCCATCTGCGCGGTGCGCTCCCGACACAGTGCGATGTAGTCTGCATTCATGTCGACCCCGGTGACCCGGAAGCCAAGCCTGGCGAGCTCGATGCTGTGTCGCCCTGTACCGCATCCAACATCGAGTACAATGGCCCCAGGAAGCACCGGGCAAAGTCTCAGTACTTGCTGTACCTGTTGCCTTGTTCTGGCAGGATCCACGGTATCCAGGAAAAGACGTCGGTACGCATCATCAAAGTACTCGTGTGTCCAGTCGGCGGTCATCATGTGTCACAAATACTAAGACATCGGGGCCAAAATGCAACACGAAAGCGGCTCTTGGACTTGTCTTCACTGGGAATTCCTTGACAGTGACGTCCTTACCCGTAGCATGTTGTCATGAGAATTTGGCGATGCATCATGTCAGGCATCGGCACTCCATACGAGAACATGGCCACAGATGAGGCACTGTTTGACGCTGCCTGCGCGTCGGGCGTACCCGTCCTCCGATTCTATGGGTGGACGCCCCCCACAGCATCCCTCGGATTCGCACAGCGAGCTTCAGAGGCTCTCGACTTCGCCGAAATGGACAGAAGACATGTTGCGTGGGTCCGACGCCCCACGGGAGGCAGGGCCGTGCTCCATGACATGGAAGTAACCTACTCGGTGTCCATTCCTCAGTCGGATCCCCTCTATGCCCTGGGGCTGGAAACATCGTACAAGTGGATATGCGGGCCGATTATTGCAGCTCTTCTGAATGTAGGAGTATCGGCGGCACTCGCCCCGCACGGTTCAACCGGATTCGTGTCAGCATCGTGCTTCACTGCGCCGGGGACGACCGACATCGTCGTCGGCCACAGGAAGATCGTCGGCTCAGCACAGATGCGAACACGGGATGGTTTCCTTCAGCACGGGTCCGTTATTCTCAAGACCGACCTGGAGAAACTCTTCGCGGTCGTCCGGACCTCCCAGTCAGATGTCCACGAAGTCTCACTGCGCGCGGCCAGGCTCATGACCAGTGTCAGCGACGAGGCACACCGGGCCGTGTCATTTCGCGAAATGGCGAGCGCGCTGGCTATGGCCTTTTCCACAGCTGAGGGTATCCGCCTCCTTTCCGATTCCCTTACGGCGCGAGAGACAGCCAGTGCAGCCGACATCGTCGCCCGGAAATACGGTCGAGAAGACTGGAACGCTTTAAGATGAGAGGAATCATGGTATAGTTTTATGATTATTATCTGAGTCGTCTGTCCATAGAGGCAGGCTCGACCGAGGAGTGACAGGATGGGAAAAGAAAGCAAGATCAGGCAGGAACGCAAGACAGGGCTCGCCGGGAAGCCTGTGACACATCACAAAGACCGTTTTCCCGTTTTCATGCGAGTCATGACCATCGTTCTCATCATAGCGATCACGACGTGGGGGTCCTTCTTTGCCATCAAGAGCGCCACAGGAACGATAGCATACCAGGTAGGGACCGGCAAAGTCCTTCAGTCTGATATCACGGCACGCGTCCAGAACTACATAGACATGTATGCACAATACGGAATGGACTTGACGACAGCCGCGAATGCCGGCACACTCAAGTCCGTTCGTACGAATGTCATCGACAGCTCAATTGAAGAGGAGCTGTTCGTCCAATATGCGAAGTCCAAGAACATCAAGGTCGACGAAGCCAAGTTGAAGACTGCTCTCGACACAGAAGTCGAGAATGCTGTCACACAATCCCAACAGCAGTTTGGAACGGACACTCAGGGATTCAATGACGCCGTCATCGCTCAGTATGGCTCAATGGACAAGTTCAAAGCCACTCTGCGCACTCAACTTCAGCCATATGTCGAACGACAGCAGCTCGTCGACGCGGTGACCGCAGAGATCAACGCGAGCGTCACCGTCTCAGACGCGGACGTCAAGGCCTATTTTATCTCCGCGGGACGAGTTAACGCAGAACATCTCCTCATCACCATAGACAGCGACAAGGACTCTTCCTCGACGATCACTGCGAAGAAAAAAGCTGCTCAGGCCATCTATGACGAAATCGTGAAACAGAAGGCAGAGAATGCCAAGTTCGATTTTGCCACGTATGCAAAGGAGAAGGCAGCGGAGCTCAACAAGAAGACCGCGGGATATGCTACGTATGAAACGCTCGGCTTCTTTACAACAGGACAGATGGTCAAGGAATTCGAGACTGCAGCCTTTGCTGCCAAGGCCGGCGACATTGTCGGACCAATCCAGACCAGTTTCGGTTTCCATATCATTCACAAGATCGCGCAGGAGCCTGTCAGTTCAATTTATGACACGGCCGAAACAGCGAAAGCCGCACACATCGTCCTCGGCTTCGGGACAGGAGACCAGACGACCGGTGCCAAGGCAGCCGAGACCCTTGCCAACAAGGTCTATGCAGAGCTACAGAAGGGTCTGTCGTTCAAGGCAGCGATTACAAAGTATTCTACCGATGCCGATGCCAAAACGGGAGGAATCCTGGACTACTTCTCGAGCGTAGGGGATGCGACCCGCTTCGACGCCCTCAAGGGTCTGAAGACCGGCCAGTATACAAAACCCTTCGTCGATGGCTCCTCATATGAAATTGTCCAGCTGCTGGACCGCAAGCCATTCGTGAAGGCAACACTAAGTGACAAAACTACATATGACAAGGTCAAGACCGCTTTGGAAGATGAGCGCAAGGCAGACGCAAAAACAGCTTTGGTGACCAAGCTCAAGGAGCAGTTCCCGGTCCGCGAGGGTCAGTGGTCACGTATTACGCGATGGTACGACCGTGGTATCGGCAAGGTGTTCGGAGCGATCGGACGGTGGATCGTCAAGGCTACAGGTAAGGGGACGACCACGACTCCGGCGACGGACGTGTCAACCACTCCGTCAGCCCAGTAACGATGCCTGCGAAAGACCCCATCGATACGTCGAAAAAGCCCACAATACCGGCGCGCCCGAGAACGCGCCGGACGCTCTGCATAGTTGTGGCTTCGTTTCTCCTTCTCGCCGTCGCAGCAGCAATCGTCGCCGTTCCGGTGGTACGTTCACGCAACGTCGCCTTCTACGTCAACGGCACACCTGTTACAGAAGAACATGTTCTGGCAATGATTGTCGACCTGCCCTTCGACCCGACGAGCGACCACTACAAGACCAGAGTGGATCTTGCAGACCCGTCGGACCCCAAAACGCAATATCTGGCCGCAGGTCTCAAGACAGAGGCCATCCAGCGGCTCATCATCCTGCACGCTCAATCCGATGAGGCCCTGCGACAGGAAATCGTCGTGAGCCAGTCATCTATCGACAGTGCGGTGGAGTCCTATGTGAAGGACCACGCTACACTGGAAGAAACAACCGAGATCAAAAGA
>JBAQYC010000049.1:0-15440 GCA_049299835.1 Candidatus Cryosericum sp.
ATCCAATGGTGTTGAAGTCCATGGGGCGCCCCTGGGCGACCGGGTCGGCAGCTCGTGTGATCGAGCGCGTTCGACGGATCATCCCGGATGCAGGCATCCGGAGCACATTCATTGTCGGGTTTCCCGGGGAGACTGAGGAGCAGTTTGAACATCTGCTTGACGATCTCCGCGTGCTTCGCCTGGACCATGCCTCTGCGTTTGCCTATTCGAGGGAAGCCTTGGCGGTGTCCTCGCGGTTTTCCGATCAGGTGCACGGTTCAACAAAAGCCCGCAGGCTGCGCGAGTTCATGGAGGTCCAGCAGGAGATCTCGTCTTCCATCAATCAGGTTCGATACCTCGGCAGAGAGGTTGAAGTCATCGTTGATGGATCGACGCAGTCGGAGATCTACGGCAGGACTTTGCTCGATGCGCCCGACGTCGACAACACCGTCGTCGTGCGGACCGGTCGGAGAACGCAACCAGCAACGGGCAGTATCTGCAAAGCACGCATCACGACCGTAGGTCCCTATGACCTCGATGGTATCCTTCTTTGAGAGCATTTGTCGGCATTCCTCTGCCAGGCAGTTTCTCGGACTGGCTGCAAACCCGCAGGACTATCTTCGCTTCGATACTTCCGAAGCTCATCCTCGTTCCGGTTTCCTCATGCCACATCACACTGCGATTCCTGGGCGAGGTTCCAAATGAGGGCATCGCTGACGTAATAGAACGTCTGACACGGTCACTCTCGGTGATGCCTGGTACGACTGTGGTGCTGGACAGATTCGGCATGTTTCTTCGAGATGGACACCCCACCGTCCTGTGGACCGGGCCAAATGTCGTACCCCAGGCTCTCATGGGTCTGGCTGCAAAAACCGATCGCTGTATGTCCGGGGTGGGCTCCAACGGTCGAACGGAGCGCTTCGTGCCGCACGTGACATTGGGTCGGTTCGCGCCCGGCACGCGTGGCGAAGATGTTGCGGCCATTGATGAGGCGGAGGCTGCAGAGCCATATGCTGTCTCTGTTACGGACGTTGTTCTCTACGAGAGTATCATAGGACAAGGTCACCCAGTGTATGTTGCCCGCGCTTCAGTGCGTCTTGCGCCATTTGCCGAATAGGGAGACCGAATTATACTGAACTGCAGGGCTTACACTAAACGTGGAGGCTGTATGGAAAACGGAAAGCTGACCGACAAAGCACAGAAGAACGAGGTTGCCGACAGAGTAACTGACCGTGACAAGGCTCTGGCGGCCGCCATGTCTCAGATAGAGAAGCAGTTTGGAAAGGGTTCAATCATGAAGCTTGGCGATCATTCGGACAGGCCTCAGGTTCCTGCCATTTCGACCGGCAGTCTTTCCCTTGATGCTGCGCTCGGCATCGGTGGGCTTCCGCGCGGCAGGATCGTCGAGATCTACGGCCCGGAGGGAGGCGGCAAGACCACTCTTGCTCTCCAGGCAATTGCCGAAGCACAGAAAGCTGGGGGCAGGGCGGCGTTCATCGACGCAGAACATGCTCTCGATCCAGTGTATGCTCGCAGCATCGGAGTCGACGTGGACGAACTCATCATTTCACAGCCTGACTATGCTGAGCAAGCTCTGGAAATAGCAGACATGCTTGCTCAATCGGGCGGTCTGGACGTGTTCGCCATTGATTCTGTTGCTGCGCTTGTACCAAGAGCTGAACTGGAAGGGATGATGGGGGATCAGTTTGTGGGACTTCAGGCGCGTCTCATGTCCCAGGCCCTGCGCAAGCTTGCAGGTGTCCTGAGCAAGTCACAGACTTGCGCCATCTTCATCAACCAGTTGCGGGAAAAGATCGGTATCGCGTACGGCAATCCAGAAGTCACGCCAGGCGGGCGAGCTCTGAAATTCTACTCCTCTGTGAGGCTGGAAGTCCGCCGGGTAGAAAGCATCACTGAGGGTGACGCTGTCATCGGAAACAAAGTGAAAGTGAAGGTCGTCAAGAACAAGATGGCACCACCCTATCGGGTGGCACAGTTTGATATCATTTTTGGCAAGGGAATCCAGACGTTCGGCGAGGTCGTAGACCTGGCCGTACAGTTTGACATCATCGAGAAGAGCGGGTCGTGGTTTGCCTACGGCGGCACACGGCTTGCGCAGGGACGCGACAATGCTGCAGCCTACCTCAAGGAGCACCCAGACGTCATGGCCGAGATCAAGGGCAAGGTCCGCGACAAGCTTTCGCCTCAAGCGGATCCAACGCCTGCTGACTAGTTCGGCGGGGTTTCTTGAAGGCGCTTCGGTCGGCGTTTGCCGGACCGGAGTCATACACACTAAGGATGGTAGATAAATGCCTGGAACAAACGGAATCATTTCCTCCGCGATATACGCGGGGATGTTGATTCTTGGCATTGTCATAGGTCTCCTCATTGAAGGGTACATCGCCAGGAACCGTGTCGAGTCGGCGCGCGAGCTCGTACGCAAGATGGAACAGGAAGCGCGTTCGAACATCGAGGCCGAGAATGCCAAGAACAAGCTCAAGCTCCAAGAGGAGCTGGAAGAGAAGAAGAACAGTCTGGAGAACAGGTTCGTTGCTCGACAGTCAGAACTGCAGAAGACGGAACATCGACTGATACAGAAAGAGGCCTTTCTTGATCATCGCGTTGAGCAGGTTGAGCAGAAAGACCGGGACCTGGACGCGGCACAGGAGAAACTTCGCAACAAATCGGAGACTCTCGAAGCTCAGCGGGTTGCCGTGGAAACCGAATTGCAGCGAATCGCACAACTGAATCCGGAGGAAGCTCGGATGATTGTTCTGGACCGAGCCGAGAAAGATACGAGGTCACGTGTTGCCAAGATGGTAGGCGAGGTGGTACACGATGCTCAGCTTCAGGCCGATGCCAAGGCGGCTGAGGTTATTGCTTCGTCCATTCAGAAGATTGCCACTGACTACGTGGGAGAATCCACGATCAGTGTGGTTCCCCTTCCTTCCGAAGACTGGAAGGGACGCATCATTGGTCGAGAAGGCCGAAATATCAGGGCTTTCGAGACACTGACCGGCGTGGACCTCCTGATCGATGATACGCCTGAAGCGGTTACCTTGTCCGCATTCAACCCGATTCGACGGGAAGTGGCGCGAATTGCCCTGGAACGACTGGTTGTCGATGGGCGAATTCACCCGGCGCATATCGAACAATTCGTCGAGGAAGCAGAACACCAGATGGACGAGCGGGTTTTCAGCGAAGGACAGCAGGCCGCGAATCACGTCGGCATAGCCGGCCTCTCCGACGAGATTACTCGCCTGATTGGTCGTCTGAAATATCGCACCAGCTATGGTCAAAACGTCCTCGCGCATTCAGTGGAAGCGGCTTTCATAGCGGCCAACATCGCGTCTGAACTGAAGTTGCCGGCTGGACCAGCAAAACGGGCCGGCTTCCTTCACGATATCGGCAAGGCTGTCGACTACGAAGTTGAGGGACCGCACGCACTCATTGGTGCAGATATTCTGAATAAGTCAGGCGAATCGGCGGACATCGTTCATGCTGTCGCTGCACATCATACAGATGTTCCCATGGAGACGGTACTCGATGTCATTGTGCACGTGGCCGACGCCCTTTCTGCATCACGTCCGGGCGCTCGCCGTGAAAGCGTTGAAAGCTACATCAAGCGTCTCGAGAAGCTTGAGTCTATAGCAAATTCGATACCGGGAATCAAGAAGTCGTATGCCATACAGGCGGGGCGTGAGCTCCGTATTCTTGTGGAACCCGATGAAGTCGACGAGTCCCTTGCAGCGAAGATTGCCATGGACGTTGCTCGCAAGGTGGAGCTGGAAGTCTCGTACCCTGGGCAGATCAAGGTGACAGTTGTCCGTGAGACCAGATACTCCGATTACGCCAAATAGCACGGTCGACGGCCTGGATACTGCATACAAGCTGCCTTTCGAGAAGGATTCCCTGAGCAAACTCCCGGCCATGCCGGGGGTTTACGTCATTCGGGATTCCTGTGACCGCATCATTTATGTAGGCAAAGCCAAGAACCTTCGCAAGAGGGTCGAATCGTACTTCAGAAATGACCTCAACCCGAAGACCAGATCGATGGTGGGGAACGCACGCTTCTTCAGTTTCATCACGGCAGGGCATGAGGATCAGGCTCTTGTGCTCGAGTCTAACTTCATCAAGTGCTACAAGCCTCACTACAATATCCAGCTCATCGACGGTAAGTCGTATCCCCTCATCGAACTGACCGGTGAGGCTTTTCCGGTCCTCAGGAAGACTCGTCGCGTGATGACCGCCAGGAGTCGCTATTTCGGTCCCTATCCCAAGTCCGGGCTCCTGAACCTGGGCCTTGACAGCCTGAGACATGCGTTTCCAGTCAGAACGTGCCATCGGAGAATCGATCCGGCCAAACCTACCCGGCCTTGCCTCGATTTTGACCTGGGCCTCTGCCTGGCGCCGTGTGGGAACAGGTGTTCTCCGGACGAATACGCTCAAACCGTTCAGAACCTGTCAGAGTTTCTGAATGGCAAGATGCGTACGTTGTTGAGGCAGCTGGAGAACAGTATGGATCAGGCATCTCGCTCTCAGCAATACGAGCGGGCTGTGCGGTATAGAGACTCCTATCTGGCGTTGAAGGGACTATTCGAGCGGTATGCTGTGTTTGCACCCCGGACGCGGGACATGGATGTTTTCGCATTTTATCAGCAGGGAAACCTTGTGGCTGTCGTCCGGCAGGCGCTTCGTGAAGGAAGACTTGTCGCTTCCACTGAGTTTATCTATGATCTCAAGGGGAAGGAGGCTCTCGATGCAATCATGCGGGCGGACCTCATCATCGATTTCTATCACCGGTTTCGCGTGGCAGCTCCCACACGGATAGCAGTCGAAGCTGTGGGTGCTGAGGCGACCGTTGTGCGCGAAAGACTGCGGGAATCTCTTGCGCCAGAAATGTCGCTGGCGTCGCCACGTTCAACCGAGACCTCGCGGTTGCTGCGCTTTGCGGCAGAGAATGCGGAACAGAAATTGATCGCCTCGACGCGGGCGAGTGACATTCCTGCCCAACTGTCAGTTCTGAAGGCAGTACTGGACCTTGAGCATATGCCCGTGCGTATCGAGGGATATGACGTGTCGAACATCTCCGGGAAGGACGCTACTGTTTCCATGGTCGTCTTTGTGGCTGGCAAGCCGGCAAAGGATCAGTACCGGCTGTTCAACATGCGCTCTCTGAACACACCGAACGATCCGGCAATGCTGGCAGAAGCCCTTGCACGGCGCTTTGCAAGGTGGAACGACATTTCGTTTGGCGACCCCGCGAACCTCCTTTTGATTGATGGTGGGCTTTCACAGCTGGGAGCCGTGTGTAAGGTGCGCGACGATGCCGGCGTGGACGTGCCTGTTGTGGGTATCGCCAAGAAAGATGAATTGCTGTACCGTGAAGGGACACCGGAACCGGTACGGCTCTCGCACGATTCCGGCGCTTTGTTGTTACTCATGGCTATTCGGGATGAAGCTCACCGCTTTGGCAAGCGGGAGTTCCATAAACGTCACGAACGTCCCCTCAAGCATCGCTGATTCTGAAAGGAGTACGTATGAACCTCATCATTCGCCTGTTGCTGAACGCTTCAGTTTTCCTGCTCGTCAGTCGGATCGTTCCCGGCTTTCAGGTCGCCTCGCTGTGGACAGCTCTGTGGGCTGCGCTTATTTTTGGGTTTGTTAATGCGTTGATTCGTCCGATCCTGCTCGCGATCAGCCTCCCCCTGAGCATTTTGACCGTTGGACTGTTTACGCTCGTCGTCGATGCTGCTGTCATGGCTCTGACGGCCTGGCTGGTCCCTGGTTTTGATGTTCACGGTTTTCTAGCGGCGCTCACCGGGTGGGCACTGGTCTCCCTGGGGAGTATGATTGTCTCATCTTTGCTTGGAGACAAAGGAGCGAAACGAACATGAGTCCGCGGATGCTTGGGGACTTTCACGTCCACACTGTCTTCTCCGGTCATGCATTCTCCACGCTTCAGGAAGTAATTGTCGCAGCGCAGCAGCGCAGCCTGAAGTACCTTGCCATCACTGACCATGGGCCTGCGCGCCCCGACGGACCCAAGCTCGACTACTTCAAGAATCTCAACAGGCAGGACACCCTGCGCCAGTTGCCTGAAATCCGGGTTCTTGTCGGGGTCGAAGCGAACATCATCAATCCCTGGGGAGACCTGGACGTGCCTGAGAAGTTGTTGCACGAGCTCGACATCGTCGTTGCCGGGTTCCACAATTCGACCGGGTATGGCGGCTCATCAATTGCCGAGAACACGGGAGCTCTCGTAAAGGCCATCGAGAAGAACCGGATAACGGTTGTGGCTCATATTGGTGACCCTCGTTTTCCCTATCCGGTAGATCTCGAAGAGTCGATCGCAGCCGCAGCGGCCAAGGGAGTGCTTGTCGAGTTGAATCAATCGGCGCTTCATACCTGGAAGGATTCCAATGTCGCTCACTATGAGCGTATTCTGGAGCTGCTGGGCAAGTACCATGTCCCGATCCTGATGAGTTCAGACTCGCACATTTCTTTCAGTGTAGGCATTGTATCCGACGGTGAGAGGCTTCTTGTTGAACACGGCATCGATCCGGCTTCTACGGTAAACTACTCGGAAGAACTGATTCAGCAATATCTGATCCCGCAGTTATGAGCGGCGAAGGTATCGCACGAACGGCTGTCATTGTCAGCGTTCGCAGGATCGGCGAGATCGTCGATCCTGATCGCCCGGAAGAAACGCGACAGCTGGCCGAAGGCCTTGGAGTAGAAGTACTCGATTCCAGGACGTATGTGCAGCGGACCCCCCAGCGCTTCCTGCTGGGCAAGGGGCAAGTCGAAGAGTTGCATGAACTGCTACAAGCCCTGAGGGCCGATCTGGTCATCTTCGACTCTGAGCTTACGCCGCTGCAGTATCGGCATATGATCGACAATCTCGAGAGTTCTGTCATGGACCGGGCCAGACTCATCCTGGAGACATTCGCCTCTCAAGCCCATACGGCTGAAGCCAGGAAACGCGTTCAGATTGCGGAGCGCCTTTTCGAGCTTACACAGCTGCGCGCGATGAATGCGGGATATGATCAGCAGGCAGGCTACATCGGCATGCGCGGGCCCGGTGAGACCCTGTTTCAGAAGCGCCGCAGAGCAAAGAGGTCTGAGATCCACGACCTCCGTGAAGAGGTGAAGGAAGTCGACACGCACTATGCCATCAAGACGCATAATCGGCAGGAAGCCGCCATTGCGAAGATTGCCGTGGTAGGATACACGAATGCCGGCAAGAGTACGCTGATCAACCTCCTGGCGGGCTCCCAGCTTCTGGCTGAGGACCGGCTCTTTGCCACGCTGGATACTGCGGCAAGGCCGGTTCACTTTGGACGTCAATCCGCGGTACTCATCGATACCGTCGGCTTCATCCGGGACTTGCCGGAATCACTCATGGATTCGTTTCGTTCGACGCTCGAGGAGGCACATGATGCCGACCTGCTCCTGCATGTCGTCGATGCCGGCGTGCGGGACTTGCGCGAGCGAATTCATGTGGTCGACACCGTTCTGACACGCATTGGCTGTGCCGACATTCCCCGCGTGCTGATCTTCAACAAGATCGACATAGTCGATCAGACCAGACGGGAAGAAGTAGTGAGCATTGGGACCGGATTCATGGTCTCGGCAAGGACGCTCGAGGGCGTGGATCAGCTCAAGCAACATATTGCTGGGGCTCTCCTTCAACGGGTTGTGCAAGGGCGATATGTCATCCCGTTCACCGAGCCGGGAGCGCGAGCCGAAGTGTATGCCGGTGCAGTCGTTCTGAATGAGAGACTTACTGCACGGAGCTGGGTTATCGAGGCTGCGGGTGCAGCTCCTGGCGCCCGCCTCCCAGAGCGGTTCCTGCGAAAAGGCTGACCGCAAAAATCCGGCGTTCTGTCCCCAACCGTGTGAACGCTCGCAAGCCCTCGCTCTATTGGCAACGGGGGCTGCACTCATATAATACACTCTGCCGAACTGGAAGCTGATGCGTTTTTGTCGGTGTTCAGCGGCGCGGACAGAAGGAGCTGGACAACGCGTGAATATACGGGACTTCGATTATGATCTGCCACAAGGGCTGATAGCCCAGACCCCACTTGAGCAGCGTGACCTTGCGCGTCTCATGGTCATCGATCGGGCGACAGGTACGATAACGCACAGACTGTTTCGCGACATCACCTTATATCTAGGTCCCCGCGATGTCATGGTTGTCAACGATACGCGCGTGAACGAGGCCAGTTTCAGCTGCCACAAGGACAGCACGGGTGCCGTCATTGACATCCTGCTGACCGGACGTCGTACACCGACGATATTTCAGGCACTGGTCAGACCGTTGAAGCGTCTGCACATAGGTGAGACGTGCACAGTCACGTCCGATGTCAGCCTGCAGCTGCTCGAACGCAACGACGACGGTGATGCAATGCTCGAGTTTTCCCGTGATCCATATACCAGCGACGCGTTCCGGGCCATAGCGCGTGTGCAGATTCCACCGTACATCAAGCAGTTTCCTCGCGACCCTGGAGCCTATCAGACGGTTTATGCCAGGGAACCGGGTTCGGTGGCAGCACCGACAGCCGGGCTGCATTTTACGCCGGAGCTGCTCGATAGCGTGAGAGGTCTCGGCGTCGACATCGAACACGTCACGCTCGATGTCGGACTGGGAACGTTTCAGCCGGTCCGCGTCGATGTTGTCGAAGACCACCACATGCATACCGAACGCTTTACGCTGCCCGAGGAAACTGCAATGGCCATCAACGCAGCGCGGACATGCCACGCTACAGTGATGGCTGTCGGCACAACGGTCGCCAGGACGCTGGAATCGTGTATCAACGTGGACGGGACGGTTAGGGCCGATAGTGGCGAAACAAGAATCTTCATCTATCCCCCTCATGAGTTTCACGGGTTCGATCATCTGATCACGAACTTTCATCTCCCGAAATCGACCCTGCTGATGCTCGTTGGAGCATTCATGGGAATGGACCTCATGTGGACGGCATATCACGAAGCAATACGAGAACAATACCGCTTCTTCAGCTTTGGCGACGCCATGCTGGTCCTCTAGGCGACTACCATGGACATCTTCGAAACGATCTGCCAGAGCTCCACGGGACGTGAACGTACCGGGATCCTGACGACCGCACATGGCACCGTAAGAACGCCTGTCTTCATGCCTGTCGGAACGCAGGCGACGGTCAAGGGGCTTACACCCGAACAGGTAGCTGAGATCGGGTTCGAGATCATCCTCTCGAACACTTACCATCTGTATCTCCAACCTGGAGACGATGTCGTTCACGAAGCAGGCGGACTCCATCGGTTCATGCACTGGGACCGGAGCATCCTGACGGACAGCGGCGGGTTCCAGGCAATGAGTCTGTCCCGGATCAGCAAGAAGAGCGAAGACGGAATCGAATTCCAATCCTTCATTGATGGTTCGAGGCACATGTTCACACCCGAGCGCGTGATTGCTATCCAGAAGAACCTGGACTCTGACGTGGTCATGCCTCTGGACATTTGTACACAATACCCGTCGGAGCGTATCGTGGCAGAGAAAGACCTTGCGCGGACTGTCTCCTGGTTCGGGCGGGCAAAGAAAGCGATGGGTGAGTCACATCAATTGCTGTTCGGGATCACGCAGGGTGGCTTCTATGGTGATCTGAGGGAGGAGTCGACCGAACGGATCATGGAACTGGATCCCCAGGGGTTCGCCATTGGAGGTCTCAGCGTGGGCGAAGAGCGGCAGTTGACCATGGACATGCTGGATCACAGCCTTCTCCATGCTCCCGACGATCGTCCACGGTACTTCATGGGTCTCGGCGACCCAATCGGGATTCTGGAGATCATCAGCCGCGGCGTCGATATGTTCGACTGTGTTTTGCCAACCAGAGTCGCTCGAAATCAGATGGTTTTCACCCGGGACGGCGTCGTGAAGATCTCCAAGAAGGTTTATGAACGCGACTTCCGCCCTATTGATGAAAGCTGTTCATGTTATATGTGTCGCAACTACACCCGGGCATATCTGCGGCACCTGTTCAAAGCAAACGAGATGCTTGCGGGAACGCTGGCAACCATTCACAATCTTCAGTTCCTTCAGACAATGATCAGCGAAATCCGGAGTGCGATCGCGATGAGTACATTCGCGGAGTACAAGCGCGCATACATCGAGCGGTACACCGCATCGTCCGACAGGGTGTGGTGAGCAGCTCGTGGCGCGCTTTGCCGCATTGACAGTGAGTCTCATTTGATGTAAATTTAACCCGTTGTCGAAACCAGGAGGAACCATAATGCGGTCGAAAGTTACATCAAGCCTTATTCTTGTGATTATCGTGGCGATTGTCGCTGGTGTGATCAACTACCAGGGACTGGTTGCCAAGAACACGAAGCTGGCTCCGAAGCTTGGACTTGACCTCAGGGGTGGAGTGCGCATCGTGCTCGAGGCGCAGGACACGGAGGGCGCCAAGGCTACGAGCGAAAACATCGACTCGGCCGTTGCGGTTATCGACAAGCGTGTCAATGCGCTGGGCGTGAGTGAAGCCACTGCTGTGCGCGAAGGACCCAATTCGAAGCGTATCATTGTGGAACTCCCGGGGTGGGAAGATCCCGAAAAGGCCAAGGAGATTATTGGCAAGACAGCCCTTCTCGAGTTCAAGACGGCGGATGGGAAGACCGTGGTGAACGGCTCGAATCTCAAGTCCGCCCAGCTCGTCTTCAGCCAGGAGCAGTCGAGTCTGGGAGAACCCCAGATTTCGTTTGAGCTGGACTCAGCGGGTACTGCGGCGTTTGCTGCCGCGACTCAGGCAAACATTGGTAAGGTAATCACCATCTATCTTGACAGCCAAGTCCTGATGAGTCCAACGGTCGAAGTCGCGATCACCGACGGCAAGGGTGTCATCTCGGGCGGTTTCACGGCTGAGCAGGCCAGCAACTACGCACTGTTGCTGAGGAGTGGTTCGCTTCCTGTCAAGCTGGTTGCAATCTCCGAAGAAGTGGTTGGGCCTTCACTCGGGAGCGCTTTTGTCCGTCGAAGCGCATGGGCTGCCGTCATTGCATTCAGCCTCGTTGTCCTCTACATGTTCATCATGTATCGGTATCTTGGTCTGGTGTCGGGTATTGCCCTCGTGGTCTATGCTGATATTCTCATGGCTGCCTATCTTGTACTTCGTGCCACACTCTCGCTACCGTCGATCGGCGGGGCAATCCTCTCTCTTGGTATGGCTGTTGACGCGAACTGTATCATTTTCGAGCGTATCCGTGAGGAACTTGGAATGAAGAAAACCGTCAAAGGCGCGATTGGCGCCGGGTTCTCCAGGGCTTTCCGCGCCGTATTTGACTCGAACCTGACCGTACTTGTAGGAACCGCGTTCCTGTTCTACCTCGGAACCGGTACCGTCCGTGGATTTGCCGTGACCCTTGCTCTCGGCGTTCTCGTCAGCATGTTCACGGCGGTTTTTGCCAGCCATACGCTGGTTGACCTTCTGCTCACTCCTGCCATTGCCAGGAACAGCAGGAAATTCCTCGGTTAGGTGGTGCAATCATGACATTCAGAGAGAAGATCCTCAGCTGGGATATCGTCGGCAAGACACGTACATGGTTTACCGCATCTACTATTGTCATTGTGATCGGGCTCATTGCCATGATCGTCAATATGTTCAGTTTTGGGTCACCGCTCAAGTTTGGTATTGATTTCATTGGTGGAACGGTCATCAACGCTTCCTTTGAGAAAGCTCCTGACGAGGCGGCTGTCCGCGACATACTTGCGGCCAACGGCTACAGCAACGTTACAGTCCAGCGTGCCGGAGAGACAGGTATAACGATGAAGGTAGAAGCAACTGAGATCGACCCGGCTGTCAGCGGGAAGATCGTTAGTGACATTGTGGCGAAATACGGCGCCGTGGACGTGGGCACCAAGGAAATCACCTCGATCGCACCGGTGATCGGTCGGGACCTTTTGCGGCGTTCGATGCTTGCACTCGGTCTTGCTCTCCTGTTTACGCTCATATATATTAGCGTCCGGTTCAAGCTTTCATTCGGTTTGGCGACCATGGCGGGGTTGCTGCACGACATACTGGTGACACTGGGGGTCCTCGCGGTGTTCCGCGTTCCGCTGAACTCTCCGTTTGTCGGGGCGTTTCTTGCCATCATCACGTACTCGGTGCAGGACAGCGTCGTCATATTGGACCGTGTGCGCGAGAAACTGAGGTACCGTGGGAAGGAGCCGTTCGACAAGCTTGCGAATGCATCGCTCACAGAGACATGGATGCGTTCGTTCAACACGTCCTTCACGACGTTCCTTGCGGTGGGCATCCTGTTCCTGATGGGTGGAGCCCCTATTCGGGACTTCTCGACGACACTCCTTGTGGGTATCATTTCGGGGACGTACTCGTCGCTGTACTTCGTCGTTCCGCTGCTTGTGCTGTGGGTGAACGGTAAAGAGAAGGCCGCCGCTCTGCAGAAGGCATAACATTTTCAGGTTTCCAGGTGACACAGGACAAGGCAGGAGGCAAAATGAACCTGAGAGATTTCATACGCGACATACCTGATTTTCCTCAGAAGGGAATCATGTTCCGAGATCTCACTCCGCTCATGGGTGATGCTGATGCACTCGAGTTTGCCGTGAACGAGTTGGCAAAACAGTTCAGAACCGACCGGATCGACAAGATAGTCGCTGTGGAAGCAAGAGGTTTCATTATCGGCGCGGCTCTCGCTTACGCTATGCACGTCGGCTTTGTGCCGGCCCGCAAACCGGGAAAGCTTCCATATAAGTCGGTTCGGAAAGAATACGAGCTCGAGTATGGCGTATCGATCCTGGAAATGCATGAAGACGCCATCAAGCCTGGGGAGCGCGTGCTCATCGTCGACGACCTCCTTGCAACAGGTGGCACGGTCAGTGCCACTGCCGATCTCGTGCAGTCACTGGGCGGGGATATTGTCGCGTATGCGTTTCTCGTGACTCTGAAGGACCTCGGCGGAGCCAGCAAGCTGAGTGGTGGAAGGGTTGTCTCACTGCTTGACCTTTGAAGCTTGACGCAGAGTTTGACGTTGACAAGGAGTACGAGAGTCTTATAACGACGCTTCGAGGCTGGCTTTCCCCAGAGGAGATCGGCCTCGTTGACCGAGCGTTTGTGTTTGCGCGCCAGAGGCATGGGGACCAGAAACGTGCTTCAGGCGCTCCGTATATGCTCCACCCGGTCAAAGCCGCTCTGGTGCTGGCCGACTATCGCCTGGATGCTGAGACCTACGCTGCCTGCCTGCTGCATGATGTCCTGGAAGACACCAGGACAACGGGAAAGGAGCTGGAGGATGGGTTCGGCTCCAAGGTCGCGTCATTGGTGGAGGGCGTCACCAAACTTCATGGGTTGAACTACCTCTCTCGAGAGGAGAACAATCTGGAGAACGTCCGCAAGATCCTCCTTGCCATGGCCGCAGACCTGCGGGTGGTTCTGATCAAGCTCGCCGACCGACTGCACAACATGCGGACGCTCCAGTATCTCAGCGAGGACAAGCAGCAGCGCATCGCCCAGGAGACGATGGAGATCTACGTTCCTCTCGCTCACCGGCTGGGAATCTACGAACTCAAGTGGGAGATGGAGGACCTCGCATTCCGCTACCTGAATCCCGACGAGTATCGAAAACTGGCCGGACTTGTTGCTGCCAAGCGAGCCGAACGAGAAGCCTTTGTGAAGGAAACGATTAACCAGACCGTCCACTTTCTGGAAGGGAAAGATATCCACGCTCAGGTCTCAGGCCGACCGAAGAATCTCTACAGCATCTACCGGAAGATGGTCCAGCAGGGTAAGACGTTCGATGAGATCTATGATCTCACGGCGATCCGGATTCTTGTCAACACGATCCCAGAGTGCTATCTCGTTCTGGGGTACGTGCACGAGGCATTCACCGTCGTCCCCGGGCGCGTGAAGGACTACATTGCTCTGCCAAAGCCGAATGGCTACCAATCGTTGCACACGACGGTCATGGGCTCCAATGGAGAACCGCTCGAGATCCAGATCCGGACCAAACGAATGCACGAAGTCGATGAAATGGGTGTAGCTGCTCACTGGAAGTACAAGGAGGGCAAGGCAGCCGACCTGGTCGATTCGGAACGGTTCGCGTGGCTGCGCCAGATGGTGGACTGGCAGAAGGACGTCCGCAGCAGCGGGGAGTTCGTGGAGCGTGTCAAAGTAGACGTCTTCACGGACGAGGTCCTCGTCTTCACGCCCAAAGGGGACGTCATCAACCTGCCGGTTGGCTCCACACCGGTAGATTTTGCCTACCACATCCACACGGACGTCGGCAACAACCTGGTCGGAGCCAAAGTCAATGATCGCATTGTGCCCATTGACACTGAGCTCGTGACCGGAGACCGCGTGCAGATCATTACGTCGCGGAATTCTGGAGGTCCAAAGTCGGACTGGCTGAAGTTTGTCAAAGCGGCCTCGACCAAGGGGCATATCAGGGCCTACCTGCGAAAGAAGGAACTGGAGCATTCGGCCCCGGAGAGGCCGGAGGTGGAGGAGCGCCCGCGCCAGATCGTAACGCGTCCCTCGCTTTCAGACCGACGAGCTGCACCAGATAGCGGGTTTCGCATCGTTGTCAGAGGCGATGCGACGCTCCCGATCGTCATGGCTGCGTGCTGCAACCCCGCATACCCAGATGAGATCCTCGGCTATGTGACACGAGGCAGAGGCGTCACCATCCACCGGGCCGATTGTGCCAATATCCCATCGCTGGCCATGGAGCCGGAGCGTCTTGTCGACGCTCATTGGGAGATGATCCCTCGAAAGGCGCACGAGCGGACATTTGTAATTGAGACCCTGAATGTTCCCGGCGTGCTCTACCAGGTGTCAGAGGAGTTTGCCAAGAGAAACATCAACATCAAGTACATGAAGAATGCCGAGCATCTCTCCATGTTCAGAAAGAAAGGCGAGGCCCCGCGCACGCAGATCAAGATCGTTGCGGAATTCGTTGACGAAGCCGCCTATCGACAGACGATGGATGCGCTCAAGGGACTCACGTCAGTGATCTCTGTCAAGCAGCAATAGGGCCCGCCATCGGTCGAATTCCGCTTCCTCCTGTTGTGCTCCGCGCCCGGATACGGATCTTGCGCAACGCGGCGGTCAGGTCCATCTGTCGTCCGTTTCGATCCACAACTTCCCAAGAAAGCAGATTCCGTCTAGTATATGGTTCGTAGTGGCGTGGTTATTCCTTACGACCGGTGGCGAGAACGATGAGGAATGTGGCCTGAGAAGGAGGCAAGCATTGTTGTGCCCAGGTTGTGGAAAGAAGATTCTCGACGGTTCTGCCTCCTGCCCCGCATGCGGGACAGAACTGACCGGGGTAAAGAAGACGGCAACACTCATCCCCTACCGGAAGGATGACAAATGGGGATTCTGCGACCGGGATAAGAAGATTACGATTCCGGTGGTCTACGACAAGGTCGATCCGTTCAGCAACGGTTATGCACGTGTCCACTTGCA
>JBAQYC010000050.1:0-4293 GCA_049299835.1 Candidatus Cryosericum sp.
CGGGAACGACAGTTTGCCCGCGCGAGCCAGCGCACGGTCACGGATGACTCCGGTCGTGGTTTCTTCGCACGCTCCCAGAATGGCGGGGAGCAGTTCCGGGTGATCAAAGTGAACCGCGTTCACGAGGTCTCCACCATCGTCGATCAGCAGGTTGGGCTTGGTGGCAAGAACGTTAGTGAAATATTCCTTGTACTCAGCCGGCGTTTCGCCGCGTTTGGCAAACACCGTGACTCCTCGTTCTGCAAGTGCCTGAGCAACGTCGTCCTGCGTCGTGATGGGGTTGGAAGCCGTGAGGGCGACGTTCGCACCGCCACGCAGCATCACACAGGCCAGGTTGGCCGTCTTTGCTTCGAGGTGGAGCGCGATGACAACATTGAGCCCGGCAAAGGGCTGTTCCTTCTCGAAGCGTTCGGCAACTGATGACAGGATCGGCATGTGACGGATCGCCCACTGCATTTTCTGTTCGCCCGACTGACTGCTCATGATTCACCTCCATGGAAGTAGCAAAAGAGCCGCCGGAGGGCAATGCCCCCGCAGCGGCTCGGAAAAGAATTGACTAGCGCTGTTCCTTGTAGTACGGAAGACCGTCTGCCGCGGGAGCGATGGACTTGCCGACGAACCCTGCCAGGACAGCCAGCGTAAGGACGTAGGGAAGAATGAGCGTGAGGCCGGGTGCCAGCTTTGGGGCGATGCCTGTGACAGCTATGATGGATTGTACGATCTGGCCGGTGCCAAACAGGAGAGCCGCACCAAGAGCTCCGAAAGGTGTCCACTTGCCAAAAATCATGGCGGCGAGGCCGATGAACCCCACACCGTTGGGCATGGAGTCGCTGAACCCGGAGAAGGAACTTATGGAGAGTGCGGCGCCACCTATGCCTGCGAGAGCGGCACCCACAACGACAGCGAACCAGCGAACTCGGAACACGTTGATGCCCAGTGTCGTCGCTGCCTTGGGGTTCTCACCGCATGTACGGATGCGCAGGCCCAGGACCGTATGGTACAGGAGCACGTGCATGAGAATCGTGCAGATGAAGCCAAACCATATCATAAACGACAGATTGGAGAAAGCCCCCAAAAGGGGTATCTCGGCAAGGAACGGGAGATGAACTCGATATGCCTGGGCTCCGAAATAGTTCTGGAGTTGTGGCGAGTAGCCGGTCGTGCTGAAGACGAATTCCAGCAGATAGGTCATGAGGCCGACGGCGATAACATTGATGGCTGTCCCGGCGACGGTCTGGTCCCCGTTCCACCTGATGGTGATGAAGGCGTGGAGCGCTCCGACCAGGCAGCCGATAGCGATACCGAGCAGGAGACCGATCCAGGGGGAGTGTGAAAAAAACGCGCCGAGTAACCCGAAGAAGGCGCCGAACCGCATGATCCCATCCAATCCGATGTTGACGACGCCCGCGCTCTCACTGAGGACGCCGCACAACGCCGCGAACAGGATCGGCGTGGTATAATCCAGCATCTGCGCGATCGTGAGGTTGATCTGTGTGATGTTCATACTGCGGCCTCCTGGTCAGCTGGCGGGTTCCTGCGATCGCGGTGGTGCTGGATGATCTTCACCAGGTAGTACCGCACAGCAACTTGCAGGGCGATGAACCCGACAGCCATTCCCTCGATGATGTTGGAAAATGTCTTGGGGATGTTGGCGACCTGCATCGACGTGGCTCCAGTGCGCAGTGCACCGATGAACAGCCCTGCCAGCACCACGCCCAGGGGTTCACTTTGACCGATCAGCGCGACGCCGATACCGGTCCAGCCATATCCCATTGTCGCCGTGTTGGGGAACTGGTACTGCATACCCAGGATGAAGAAGCAGCCGCCGAGCGCTGCAAGAGCTCCAGAGAAGAACATGACCTGCATGATGCGTCGGCTGACGTTGACGCCCTGCGCGCGCGGGGCTTCCATGCCGATGTTGGCAGTATAGCCGATGGCGCGGATCTCATACCCGACCGTTGTCTTGTAGAGGAGAAACCAGGTGCCATAAGCTGCGATCAGCACCAGCAAAATACTGGTGTTGAGTCGTGTCGGCATCATGATCCTCAACAGCTTCGCGGTGTCGGCTACATAGAAGGTGCCGGAAGTGAACGTCTGGGAGGGAGGTGTCATTGGACCAGTCACTAGCCAGCTTGTGATCAGGAACCAGGCGATCCAGTTGAGCATGATTGTGCCGATGACGATGTTGACGCCGCGCTTGACATAGAGAAAGCCGGCGACCGCCGCCCACGCGCCGCCTGCGAGCATCCCCATGATGATGCAGATGGCTCCATGAAGGAGCTGAGCGATCCAGCCAAAACTCCCCAGTGCGGCATACATGGCTCCAAAGGTGTGGGCCACGGGAGTCCAGTAACCAAAGAACGTCGCCACGATCGCGCCTACCCAGAATTGCCCCTCTGCGCCGATATTGAACAGGCCGCCCTTGAACGCCATAGCGATCGACAGACCCGTAGCGATGTACATGGCGCTCTTGATGAGCAGTTCGGCGAACTCACGCTTCCACGCCGCTCCGCCCGGAATGAGCCCTGAATCGCCAAACAGGAGTGCATATGCCCGAATGGGATTTCGTCCGGATGCCGCTATGACAATCATGCCGACAATCAGGGCGAGACCGACGGAGATGAGAGGAACCCAGATGTTCAGAGGGTCCCTTCGATTGTGGCCCTTGTTGTCGATGCCAAAGGCTTTCAGGAACCTGGTGGTGAAGTTGCTGTCACTCACGATTGCACCTTCCTGTCGATGCCGACGCCGAGCATCAGAAGACCAAGGGCCTCCTCGGTCGTCTTGTCCGGGGTTGTTTCGCCCACGATGCGGCCTTCGAACATGACCAGAATACGGTCGGACAGGCCGAGGATCTCAGAGAGTTCGAGTGAGATAAGCAGGATGGCCTTGCCGGACTTCTTCTCCTCAAGAAGCTTGCGATAAACGAATTCGGTAGCGCCGACGTCGAGGCCGCGGGTTGGCTGGGAAGCGATCAGGAAGTTGTGTGGCAGTGACAGTTCCCGGGCGAGAATCAGCTTCTGCTGGTTGCCTCCGGACAGAGATCCTGCGGTGTCATAGACGTCGCCAGGACGAATGTCGTATTCTTTGACCTTCCCTTCAGCAAACTCCCCGATTTTGTCGTAGTCCATCCGAATTCCCTTGCTGAAGGGGCTGCTCAGATGCTGACCCATGACGGCGTTCTCGCGTACCGTATACGGCATGACAAGACCTCTGCGTGCACGATCCTCTGTGATGTAGCTCATTCCTTCCTTGCGAAGTTGAGCTGTGGTGACCAGGCGCATGTTCTTCCCATTGAGCTCCATCGAACCGGAAGCTGGATGTGAGAAGCCGATCATTGCACTGACCAGTTCATCCTGGCCGTTGCCCTGGACGCCGGCGATGCCGACGATCTCCCCGCCGTGAACGTCGAAACTCATGCCTTTGACCGCCTCATATCCGCGCTTGTTCTTGACGCACAGGTCGTGGCATGCGAACGCAACAGCTCCCACCTCTACGTCGGCATGAGGGATCTCGAGGACGACATTGCGGCCGACCATCATGCGGGCCAGCTCCTCTTCATTCGTGCTCTTCTTGTCGACGATACCCTGCAGTTTACCACGACGCAGGACCGCGATGCGGTCGGCGATCTCCATGACTTCTTTGAGCTTGTGACTGATGAACAGGATGGTCTTTCCCTCAGCCTGCAGTTTGCGCATAGTTACAAACAGGTCGACAGTCTCTTCAGGAGTGAGGACAGCCGTGGGCTCGTCGAAGATGAGGATCTCGGCTCCTCTGCGCAGGACCTTGAGGATCTCGACTCGCTGCTGGACACCGACGGGCAGGTCGCTCACGAGTGCCGTGGCGTTCACGGTCAGCGAGACGCGTTCCGACAGTTCCCGGACTTCGCGTACCGCCCTGCTGTAGTCAAAGAAGATGCCCTTGTGCGGCTCGTCGCCGATGACGATATTCTGGGTAACGGTGAATCTTGGGATCAGCATGAACTCCTGGTGCACCATGCCCATCTGGAGCTTGATCGCATCCTCGACAGAGCGAATCTTGACTTCCTTCTCGTTGACGAGGAGGTCTCCGCCCGACGCAGCGTAGATGCCATAGATGATGTTCATCAGAGTGCTCTTGCCCGCTCCGTTTTCGCCGACAATGGCGAAGATTTCGCCTTTTTCGACAGAGAACGAGATGCTGTCGTTCGCAAGATTTCCGGGAAACATCTTGGAGATGTTGCGTACTTCCAGTGCTTTCATGGCTTCACTCCCTTAGAATGGTCGAGAGGGCAGGTGCTGCACTCTCAGAGGC
>JBAQYC010000051.1:0-2611 GCA_049299835.1 Candidatus Cryosericum sp.
CAAAGTCATCGGAAGTCCCCATGGACAAGAATGACAATCGGGACGAACCATCGACGCTGGCGAGTTCATGGAACAAGATGTTGACAGATTCATAGAGTTTTGCCCGCATTTGCATCGTTGCCTGAAGGGGGACTACTGCCATGAGTCCAGAGATCTCGTGCAGCCAGGGGGTATTGGCTTCGGCAAGCCGGCGGATCTGAGGCACGCTCAACCCACCTTTTTGCGATTCTTCCCCCGCATTCACTTGCAGCAGGAAGGTACGCGCCCTTTGTGCACTGCGATCTCGCATGTCATGCAGATGCTCGAGGAAGTCCGGGTCTGCCGAATCAACCGTGTCAAATCCCCGGAGGATAGCCTTGTACTTGTTGGACTGGAGTCGTCCGATATACCGGACCACTACTCCGCGACTCTCATGCAGCGCAAACACGTCTTTGCGCATAGCTTCCTGAAAGTAGTTTTCGCCGATTTCCGTCGCCCCGGCATCAATAGCCTCCAAAATCCGGGACAGGGGTTGCGTCTTCGTAACACAGACAATATGCGGTTCGCCGGGCTGACCAGATACCCGGCGATACGACAAACGGGCTCGCTCGCGGATTTCCGCGAGACGCTCAGCTATCATCGAGCCCACATTCAGCGCTAGAACCCGCGAGGGGGGCCCTTGCGCAGTATGGCGGGGAGTTCGACCTCCTCAACCTTGAATTCCTTGAGAATCTTTTTCTCCTGCTCCACTTCAGCCTTCTGAGGCTGCATCCCGGAAGCCACCACCGTAATACGTATCTCGTCGTTGGGCTCGCCAGACTCGCCCAGCACTTCGTCGAAAGGATCAGCCAGACCGAAGATGATCTTGGCATCCTTCGATGCACTGGACTGAATGGCCGTTGAGATGACATCCATCTCTTCCATGGAAATCTCGTGGCCGATGACGTTGTAGATGAGTCCGGTGGCGCCCTGCATCGAATATTCGAGCAGTTCGTAATTGGTTGCAGCTCTGATGGCCTTCTCCGCACGCTCGTCGCCCTTGCCGGTCCCCATGCCTATCCAGATACTGCCGTCTGCTCCACTGGGAAGTTCTCCAGAAGGAGTCGAAGTCAGCACATTCTTGAGGTCTGCAAAATCGAGGTTGATGATACCGGGTGTCCGGATGAGTTCTGTGATGCCCTGGACTGCCTTCTTCAGAACCTCATCCGCTTTGCGGAAGGCATTACTGATCGTGATCTTCCCTTCTTCCAGCTTGAACAGCCGCTGGTTTGGGATGACGACCAGTCCATCAACGCTGTCACGAAGCTCCTTGATGCCGTCCGAAGCGACCTTGGATCGTTGGGGCCCCTCGAAATTGAATGGTTTGGTGACAATTGCAATAGTGAGGATACCTAACTCACGAGCCACTTTCGCCAGGACGGGAGAACCGCCGGTACCAGTGCCCCCACCCATGCCGGCAGTTATGAACAGCAAAGACGACCCCGTAATGGCTTCCTTGAGCATTTCCCTGCTTTCTTCTGCCGCTTTTCTCCCGACTTCGGGGTCAGCACCCGCGCCCATCCCTCGAGCGACTTTGGCCCCAATCTGAATTTTGCTTTCGGCCCGGCTGTACCGCAGGACTTGCGTGTCGGTATTAACGGTCACAAAATCGACACCGGACGGGAAATCTCCCACCATCCGATTGACGGCGTTGCCACCGCCACCGCCCACGCCGATGACTTTAATGCTTACATTTGAGCTTCCCCAGGGATCCAGTCGATCATCCATGATGGATTTCCCTCCGCGTCAGTATGACTTAGTCAAACAGGTCAAGTCCCTTGAACAGACCGCTCAAACCCTTGAATGCACGCTTCTTCTTCTGGACTGCAGCACCATCACTGTGGATGCCGAATTCGAGCAACCCCACTGACGTCGAGAAGCTGGGGTTCTTGAACGAGCTGAAAACAACGTCGTCGACCGTCGGTTGTCCCACTCTGGCCCGCAACCCGCTGATTTCAGAAAACTTGTCCGTAATGTGAGATACCATGGCCGTCCCCCCAGTCAGGACGAGCCCGGCGGGAAGCATGTTGTTGTAGCTGGAGTGAACCAGTTCCAATTTCACGGCTTCAGCTATTTCCTCGATACGAGAAGTGACAACGTCGCTGATATAGGACTTCGTTGTGGCGAGGACGCCGTCACCCGATGCCGTCGAATAGCTGACCTGGCTGTCCTGAAAGTCCTTACCCCTGCTCGCATCCACCGAACCATAAGCCACCTTGAGTTCCTCAGCAACGTTCAAGCTGGTCTTCAGCATCATGGCAAGGTCCATCGTCACATGACGGCCACCGATGGGCAAGACGGCAACATAGCTGAGACTACCCCCTGTGAAGACCGCCAAGTCCGTCGTGTCTCCTCCGATGTCCACGCAGGCAACGCCGATTTCCTTCTCTTCCGAGGAAAGGACCGCATTGGCTGATGCCAGACCCTCGAGTACAATCCTGTCAACCTTGAGACCGGATTCTGTCACACAACGACGAAGGTTGTCCAGAATCGTCGACTGTCCGGTAACGATAAACGCTTCAAATTCGAGACGGATACCCGACATTCTCAACGGATCTTTGATGCCTTCCTGACCATCCACGAGGTATTGACG
>JBAQYC010000052.1:0-2136 GCA_049299835.1 Candidatus Cryosericum sp.
GCTGGTCAAGGCGCCCGGGACAGAACGAATCCCAGGTATTCAGCTCGGTCACGACACCCAGGTGCACAAACCAGTATGCCTGCAGCGCCTCGCGGAATGTGCGTGGAGCATGTGCCGGCACCCACGAGCAGACGTCGGCAATATCCAGAAGCTCCGCTCTGCGCATCGGGTCTGTCTCCATGTCGGCCATCGACCGAGCCAAGTCGGCATTGCGCTCGGCATAGCCCATCATGGCGTCAGCGGCGATGGACATGGCTCGCAGCTCCTCGCGGCGCGCGGTTGCCTGCGGGTCGTTCAGGAAGTCGAGGCCCACAATGGCGTCTTCCACCTCTGCCTTCAGGTCCAGCAGACCCTTGTGGTAGATGACGTCGCCCAGCACCGTATGGCCTGGCGCACGCTGCTCCATGAACTCGGTGAACACGCCGGCTTCATAGGCGTCCTTCCATTCAGGCTGCATGAGCGCAAAGATGCGGTCACGCATGGACCTCCCCCTCCAGGTTGGAATGACTTCTTCCTGCTGGATACGGCGACCCTCGTCGTCGACCTTGTACGATATCTTCTCGCGCGTGTCGAGAATGGTGAGATCCTCCATACTGTGACAGCACAGCTCCGGGAAGGTGGGCACAACTTTCGGCGCCGGGCCGCGTTCACCCGCGATCAGCTCATCAGGACCGATGTACAGCTGCTTGTGCTCCAGAATGTACTGAAGGAGCTGTGCACGGTATACCGGCGCAGACAGACCCCGCACCTGCCGGTCAAACTCCGTCACCAGGTGCGCTCGTTCCAGGGACAACCGTGGCACCGCGTCAAGACTCTCCTGCCGCAGACGTGCTACACGCTCATTCATATCATCCTCCTATCGATGCTGCCATGCCGGCATCTGTGAAGATGCATCGCATCTTCTCCATATCTTCCGCAGAGGGAGGCTGCAGGTCGGCCAGCCGGTACGGCCTTCCAAGCCTCACATACTTGTCTGTCCCGATGCGATGGTAGGGCAGCAAGTCTATCTCGTGCAGTCCGAGCCGACGCATCATGCCAATCATCAGGTTGATATTGTCCTGGTTATCGTTGACGGCGGGAATCACGGGAAACCGGATGATGACATGGGCATGAGCTTGCACCAGTGCCGCAAGATTCGCCAGGATGGTCTCATTCCGCTCACCGGTCACTTCTGCGTGTTGAGGAGCATCCATCAACTTGACGTCGTACAGGAACAGGTCAACCTTATCCGCCATCCCCAGCAGTTCCCTCTGATCAGTCATCCCGCAGGTCTCGACAGCAGTGGAAATGCCTTCGTCTTGGCAAGCATCGAGCAGGCTCCTCAGAAATACCGGCTGCATGAACGGCTCGCCGCCAGAAAACGTGACGCCACCGCCTGACTCCTCGAAGAAGACGCGGTCTCGAACGAGCTCACTCATCACCTCTGCCACCGTCAGGGTCCTGCCCGCGATGGTCCTGGCTCCGGCGAGGCAAACGTTGACGCACCTTCCACATGCTATGCACGCATCGGTCGCCCCTGGAATGCCATCCACCAGCACTGCTGCACCAGTCGAACAGGCTGCCAGACAGTCCCCGCACCCAATGCACCGTTCCGCCATAATCATCAGCTGTGGACGAGGGTCCTGGCTTTCAGGGTTGTGACACCACTGGCACGCCAGCGGACAGCCCTTAAGGAACACGACCGTACGGATCCCCGGCCCGTCGTGCAACGCGTAGTGCATGATGTTGAACATGGTTCCATCCACAATTCTATTTTAGCACGGCATTCTGGAAGTTCATGTGAGTACCCAGCATGAGAACCGAGATATCAACCAGGCCGGAGCAATGCTCCGGCCTGGGCACTTACACTACTCTGGATGTCTCGGCGTGTGATCACCAGATCCTTCCCAAGGTCAGTGACAGGTGTGCAGCCATTCTCTGTCACGATGACGGTATCCTCGATGCACATCCCGAAGTGATCGGCAACATTGACTCCGGGCTCCACGGTCATAACACACCCGGAGACAAGCGCTGTGTCGGAGTACGGCGAGAAACGCGGGTTCTCATGGAACTCGAGTCCAACACTATGGCCAAATCCAAGACCGTTTTCTGCCAGCTTGCCACGGAAGGCTGTATCTGCCAGATGCCCGGCCGTCT
>JBAQYC010000053.1:0-4615 GCA_049299835.1 Candidatus Cryosericum sp.
GAGTTCTCGATCTTGATGATGTCCTTGCGTCCCATGTGCGTACTCGTGGCGTTCATGATGAGCGCGACCGTGTAGTCGGCCTTGTCCAGGCCAAGCTGGTAGAACATGCGGATGCCCAGGCCGGCGCGGATGTGGTCGATGACAATACCATTTCTGATGCTTGTGATGGTCAACATCTCAGCTCACCCCTAACAATTTCGAGATCAGGGCCATGCGGGCGTACATGCCGAACTTAGCTTGCTTGAAGTAGTAGGCGCGCGGGTCGTCATCGACGTCGTAGGCGATCTCCCCGACACGCGGCAGCGGGTGCATGACGATCATATCCTTGCGGGCCAGCCGCATCTTCTCAGCATTCAGGATGTAGACGTCTTTGAGACGGACGTAGTCATCTTCATTGAAGAAGCGCTCCTTCTGGACGCGGGTCATGTACAGGACGTCCAGATTGCCGATGACCTCGTCGAGGCGTTCGACCTCCTGATACTCGATGCCTTTGGCGGCCAGGTCTGCGGTGACGTAGTCAGGGACGCGCAGTTCTTTGGGGGAGATGAGCACGAACCGGTTGCCCGGGTAGCGCGAGCCGGCCTTGAGGAGGGAATGGACGGTGCGGCCGAACTTGAGGTCGCCGCAACAGCCGATGGTGAGTCCTGTGAGCTGGTGCTTCACCGAGCGGATGGTCAGAAGGTCTGTCAGCGTCTGCGTCGGATGCAGATGGCCGCCGTCACCGGCGTTGATGACGGGAATGGGGGAATACTGGCTGGCGATGCGTGGTGCCCCTTCTTTGGGGTGACGCATGACGATGATGTCGGCATAGCAGGCTACCGTGCGGATGGTGTCTGCGACGCTCTCGCCTTTGGAGACTGAACTGGAGGCGGGTTCGGAGAAGCCGACGACGCCCCCGCCGAGACGGAGCATGGCAGCCTCAAAACTGAAACGGGTGCGGGTGGAGGGTTCGTAGAAGAGTGTTGCGAGGATGGAAGAGTCACACAGGTGATTGAATTGAGCGGGAGATTGAATGATCTGGTCAGCGAAGTCGAAAATCTCGTCGAGCTCCCCAGGACTGAAGTCCGTCGGGTCAAGCAGGTGTCTGCCTTTAAGCATGCTGTTCCCCCATTGTCTGAGTACCGGGGCACGTGACCCTTTGAGAGTATACGAAGGTCGTCCTGTCGTGCAAGCATTTTCCTTCACAGATGGCGAGACTGCCTTGTCCGCTTTTGGACAAGACAGTCTCCGCTGGACGAACGCCCGATGCCGGAGCGTCATCCGATGGTTCATCTCATGTTACTAACGACGGACTCTCTTGAAATCGATGAAGCCCCTGTCGACGTCTACCGCGAGAAGCTGGACCCGCGTGCGCTGGCCGACATCCAGCCCTTCGAAGCCCTTGACGACCCTGCCCTCGACTGGCACGGTGAGCAGACGTGCCCACGTTCCCTTGTCGGCGGCGCCGGTGACGATGGCGTCGAATTGTTCTCCGATCCGGGATCCGAGGAGGAGTGCTGCGGCGGACTTTTCGACCTGCCGTTCGACCTTGTTGGCGTCGTCTTCCTGTTCCGTACAATGCTTCGCAAGGTCTGTCAGCTCGTCGATGGTGTATGGAACGGGCTTCTTCTCAATTGCCGCTTTCGTCAGCCGCTGGGTGATCAGGTCAGGGTATCGGCGGTTTGGCGCGGTCGAATGGGTGTAGTCCTTCACTGCGAGGCCGAAATGACCCTCGGCAGTCTCTCCTGGCAGTTCGGCAGTGTATTCACCCGGCCCAAGGAGCTTGATAATGGTAAGGGACAGGTCTGGGAACGTCACGAGATCTGCTGCCTTCGCGCTGGTCAGGAAGTCTTCCAGCGCCTGAGAATCGGGAGCATCGGGAAGCTTGTATCCATGCTCGGAAGCCACTTCGACGATGCGGTCCCAGCGCTTTGGCGTGTGCACGACACGGCGGATCGAGGGAAACTTGTGAGCCGCAAGAAACCTCACCGTGACACCGTTTGCCGCGATCATGAAGTCTTCGATGAGTTCCGTGGCGCGGTTCTTCTCCTGCACCTGGAGGTTACTGATCGTGTCACCTTCAAACAGCGGCCTCGCTTCAATGGTCTGCAGACTTAGCGCTCCAAGCACATGGCGTTGGTTCTTCAGCTGCTGGGCAACCTTGTCCTGGAGCGAGAGGTTCTCAGCCAGGCCCGGCACGGCAGCAA
The DNA here is from genome assembly GCA_049299835.1 of Candidatus Cryosericum sp. Classification (GTDB taxonomy): domain Bacteria; phylum Caldisericota; class Caldisericia; order Cryosericales; family Cryosericaceae; genus Cryosericum. Next base: position 2,187 of record JBAQYC010000053.1, read on the forward strand.
CCGCAGGTGGCATGGGTCCGGTTTCCTCCAGCCATGCTGCGAGGCCGCCATAGGCCAGCTTGGCATGACTGCGGACGACGGCCTCGTAGACGTCGGATCCTTGTACGGTGCCGTTTGCGGCTACGACCATGTCGACGACGACGGCAAGACGGTCCTGGTCCTGGTTCAGCGAAGTGAGGTCGGTGGAAAGCTTGTCGGGAAGCATGGGAAACTTCTCGGCGGCGGTGTACACTGAAGTGGTATTGGTCTTGGCGTGGTCGTCGATCGCGGACCCGACCTTGACGAGAGCGTCGACGTCTGCCACGGCGACAAGAATCCTGGTGGTTCCATCGTTCATGGCTTCCGCCACTGTCAGCTGGTCCAGGTCCATGGAATCGTCGTTGTCGATGGAACACCATGGCATGGTCCGGAGGTCGCGTACAGACATGTCGCCGGCCAGGGCGGGTCCCACGATATGGTCGACCTCGGCAAGGACCTCGGCCGAGAAATCGGGAAGCAGCCCCCGTTCGAGCATGGCACGATGGGCGATGTCTTCCAGAATTGCACGGTGCTTCGCTTCGTTTGTCATTGCAGGTACTCCTCCATTCCAGAGTGAGACTCGGCCTGAGTCTTGCTGTCAGTATAGCAGTGTCCGCACAATCGATTCATGAGTGTTTATTCTCTGAGCCGCCGGTAGTTGCCGGGAACGTCACTCGCTATACAATGAGAACTATACGGTATAGTTCGGCGTCGATAGTCTGCAGGCGCCGACGAGAAGAGGAGACAGGCATGCAATCAGTATTCCAGTTTGTCAGGGACTTCCTGGGGACGCCTGCGGTGCTGGTCGGCATGGTCGCGCTCGTCGGTCTGGTCGTCCTGCACAAGTCGTTCAGCGAAGTGCTGATGGGAACAGTCAAGACGATCGTCGGCCTGCTGGTTCTGAACGTGGGGGCCGCCACACTCATCGGGTCGCTGAACTACCTGACGCAGATGCTGCAGTTCGGGTTTCATATCCAGGGGATCCTGCCCAACAACGAAGCGATGGTCGTCAGTGCCATCAAAGCCCTGGGCGCGCAGCCGGGATGGGTGATGATCTTTGGGTTTCTGTTCAATATCTTCCTGGCGCGCGTGACCAGGTGGAAGTACATCTTTCTCAGCGGGCATCTAATGCTCTACATGGGGACGGTGCTGGTTGCGGTCCTGACGGCCGCCGGCATGTCCGGCATCCAGGTCACCATTGTCGCGTCCGTCATCCTGGGCCTCCTCATGACGATCATGCCCGCCCTGACGCAACCATTCACACGGCAGGTCATGGGGAACGATGAAATCGCCATAGGTCAGTGGGGATCGCTCTCGTATATCACAGCCGGTCTGCTGGGCAAGTGGTTTGGCAATAAGACGCAGTCGACCGAGGACATGCAATTGCCCAAAGGGCTGGATTTCCTGCGCGACTCGCTGATCTCCGCGGGGGTGCTGATGCTCATCCTTTTTGTCGTGGTCACTCTCAAGGCGGGGCCCGCCTTTGTGAGGGGCACACTGGGCGTCACGCAGCACCCGCTGGTCTTCGCGCTTGTGCAGGCCATGACGTTCGCCGCCGGCATGGCGATCATCATCGCGGGCGTCAACATGATCCTGGTCGAGATCACTGTCGCGTTCCGTGGAATCGGAGAGAAGATCGTGCCCAACGCCATACCGGCGCTCGATGTCCCCGTTGTGTTCCCACGGGCGCCGATGTCCATGATGATCGGGTTCCTGTCGTCGCTGACCGCCGGCTTCCTGTGTATGTTTCTCCTCCAGGTGCTGCACCTGCCGGTCATCATCCCTGGACTCGTTGCCCACTTCTTCACGGGTGCGACATCTGGCATCTTCGGCAATGCGACGGGCGGACGCAAGGGCGCTGTCATGGGCGGGTTTGCCAACGGTGTCATCATCAGTATTCTGCCGGTACTGCTGCTGCCGCTGCTCGGTCCGCCGCTGAACACGTTGAACACCATCTGGAGCGATGCTGACTTCTTCTGGGTCGGCATCCTCGTTGGCAATGTCGCGCGCCTGTTCCACTAAGTTTGGTTCTGGAAGCGGACAGGATTGGCCCCTATCCAGCCTGCCTGCCGGTCAGTCGTTCCAGGTGACTGTCGTCGTGCGTGCCCCCATCCAGGAGCCGAGACGCTCGAACTCCGCTTCCGCCTGCTTCCTGGCTCGTACGCCGACATGCACGATCGGCGTCACCACGAAACGGGCTGACCTCGTCGTGCGTGTCACGCGCCACGTGGCTGCAGCTTTTCCATGGAGGAGAACGATCGCTTCGATCTGTCCAGCGGGCCTGAACACGGCATCATGATCACCGCCGTCCAGAACGCGGCTCGGGTCGTTCCAGGCAAGAACCATTGCATCGAACTTTGGGAGCAGCGCCACGGCCGGCGCCTGCGGGAGGGTTCCGACCAGTGCATCGG
>JBAQYC010000054.1:0-1695 GCA_049299835.1 Candidatus Cryosericum sp.
ATGATGAAACGACTGTGCGCGTTTGACATAGAGACGGATCGGAACGGCGAAGCGCTCATCAGTGGCGGCTGGGCCGTGGATACGGCAGACGCGGAGCGGCCCCAGAATGGTGTCTGCTACGGCAAACACGTGGGCGACCTCATTGAACAGCTGTCCCTTGCTGACACCCTTGTCGGGCACAACATCATCGACTTCGACCTCCCCTTCCTGCTGAAACGCTTCCCCGCCACGATGCAGGCGGCTATCACCGGCAAGGACCTGGTGCATGACCTCGTCCGGTGGACCTTTGAACCGTCGACCCTCTCGACCCGGGCGTTCGGCCAAGGGCCACAAGTGTTCGTCGACACGATGCACAAGTCCAAGGGCAATGAGTTTGACGACGTGATCCTCGTCGGGACGGACTGGCTGCCGATCACCGAGGACGAGCGTCGCGTCTGGTACGTTGCCTGCACGCGGGCGCGGCTGCGGCACAGAATTGGCCATGCGACCCCACGACCATGCAGGTGGAATCTCCCTGCACGTATGTCCGCGAGACCGCCGACGAGCAGAACTTCATCACGCTTGCAACGCTGACGGCGGTAAAATAAGAGAGTCAGGGGACCCGGTCGAAGGCAACATTCGGCATGTACCACCCAAGCCGATTTACCAGCTGACCCCAAAGACAAAAGAGGAGTGTTGCCATGGAACCAATGAATGTGCTTGTAAGCTTGAAGCCCGATGAGGACATGAAAACAATCATTGACGACCACCTGAGCGGTCTGGCCAATCTCACGTATCTCAGCGTAGCTGAGGACCGAAAGGAAGCTATTGAGCGTGCCGATGTCATTCTTTCCTGGAACCCTTTGCGGGAGTTCTCGGCAGATGAGTATCCGCTGATGAACAAGGCTCGGTTCATGCAGTTGTTATCGGCCGGTGCCGACCATCTTCCGTTCAGGCTTTTTCCCGAGACGCTGGTGGTAGCCGGGAATGTTGGTGCATATGCGGGACCTATGGCTGAACATGCCATGGCCATGACACTCGCCCTGGCCAAAAACCTCAGGGAAGGTCATAAAAAGCTTGTCGCCGGGAACTTTGATCAGTTCAGCATGAACAGGTCTCTTCATGGCTCGACATGCGCCATCCTTGGCTTTGGTGGGATCGGCAAGGCCACCGCTCATCTTATGAAGGCCTTTGGGGTCAGCATCCTTGCAGTCAATACCAGCGGCAAGACGGACGAAGAGGTAGACTTTATCGGGACAGCGAAGGACCTGGAATATGTCCTGGGTCGCGCCGACATCGTTGTTGTCTCAATGCCTTTGTCGCGTTCTACGAAAGGGATCATCGGGGAGCGGGAGCTCGCATGGATGAAGCCCGACGCCATCCTGGTGAATGTGGCACGAGGGGAGATCCTGGATGAAAGAGCTTTCTATGAGCATCTGAAGTCGCATCCTGAGTTCAAGGCAGGCATTGACGCCTGGTGGGTCGAGCCGTTCCGGCATGGAAGGTTTGAGATGCACTATCCTTTCCTTGATCTGCCCAACGTCCTTGGGTCGCCACACAATTCCGGCATGGTGCCTGAGGCGATGGCGGAAGCAACAAGAGAAGCTGCCGAGAACGTCAAGAACTACATAGCGGGAGAAAAGGTGAAGGGGATTTTCAGGAGAGAAGAATATCTTTGATATGGGGTCAGCTGGTAACTGGGCCCAGCGTGGTACA
>JBAQYC010000055.1:0-3489 GCA_049299835.1 Candidatus Cryosericum sp.
CTCCTGATCAATGCCAAACAGGCGATGGCGGGAACGGGACTCATTCAGATCACTGCAGAGAATTGCGACGTGTCCGATGAACACCCGTGGAAGGCACTTGCCAACGGCGCCTACGTCTGCATATCAATCACCGACAACGGGCCTGGCCTGGACCCGTCCGTGCAGACGCACCTGTTTGAGCCGTACTTCAGCACCAAATCGACAGGAACGGGCCTGGGCCTTGCCACCTGCTATTCCATCATCACCAAGCACGGCGGCATGATCGAGGCCCTGCCGGGACCCGACGACAAGGGCGTGACATTCCGCTTTGGCCTTCCCGCCGACCTCTCCGCTCCGCAGGAACTCTCGGCACCGCACAACGCGACCGTGCAGACGGAGGTCATCCGGGGCAGCGGACGCGTCCTGATCGTGGATGACGAGTCCACGATCCGCACAACGACCCTGCAGCTTCTCAACCACCTGGGGTACGAAGCTCTGGCCGTCCCGGACGGTGACAGCGGACTCGCTGCGGTGCGGGAAGGCATGGCAAGGAACGAACGATTTGTCGCGGCGCTTCTGGACCTGACGATCCCGGGCAAACGCAATGGATACGATATCATCGCAGAGCTCAAACAACTGGACCCGCAGATCGTGGCGATCGCTTCCAGCGGTTCCGTCGCCAGCTCCCGGGTCAGCGACGGTTCGAGCGGCTTTGACGCCTTTCTGGAAAAGCCGTACACGATGCAGCAACTCAGCGACCTCCTGTCGCGCATACTGCAGAACAGGGCAAAAGAACTCCGATAGACAACGGGGGTTCGTGTCCCCGTTACTGCCACTGTCCGGCCGACTCCACAACATCCTTGACCTCCATTCTTGATTGTTTACAATAATGTTAACAATCTCATATGGGGGTTGACAGTGCGAAGCTACGTGGATCTCGTCACAAATAGCAGTACGAATGCTCTCCCTCTCGACCAGGTCATTCGCGAGGAACTGCAGCGCCTTATCTTGCGATACCTAAGCGAACGAGGGTTCTTTGTCGACGGCGTCTTCCAGGGAGGCACGTCCATCCGCCTTGTATACGGCGGAACCAGATTCTCCGAAGATCTCGATTTCGTTCTCCGACCCGGAAAGACCATAGCAGACCTGAACTTGGCTGCGCTGCTGGAAGGTCTGCCATCATTCATGCGCCGCGAAGTCCCGTTTGCTGACCACGTGAGTCTCAAGGAGCAGAAGGCAGAACCTGCCTTTGCACGATATCGGTGCCGCCTTGAGCTGCAAGCACCAGTCGGCGGGCTTGTCATCAATCTGGAGTTTGCGGGTGTTCAGAGCAGGTCACCGCGCCCGTACATCCTGCGTTCTGATATGGTTGATGTCGCGATTGTCGTGGAAGATGAGTCCGAGATCCTGGTGGACAAGTTGGCCGCCCTCGCCCTTCGCTCCTACGTGAAGGGTCGGGATATCTGGGACACGTGGTTTCTCACTCACGAGCGCCACGTTGCCATGCCAGAGGTACATGCAGTCCTTGTCAAAGCAGCCGACTATGGAGCGAGCCGGACAGAGCTGGTTCGCAGGCTTCGTCACACCAAAGATCGTGTCGCGGTGGACGGGCTCCGTGCACTGGATGCCGAAATGAAACGCTTCCTTCCTCCCCGTTTGTATGACGCAATGGCACCGGCGTTTCCTGAACTGAACGCCGACGTTCTCAATATTATGGAGACACTCCTGACCCATCTGGAAGCAATGTCATGACGACTCATGACTACCTGAACCTGCTGAGCACCTGGAAACAGAAGAAGATCTTTCGCACGGTGGACTTCGCGACGTTGCTTGGCAGAGACATGGCCAGCGTGCGCGTCGAGTTGAGCCGCCTTGTTGCACGAAACATGCTGACTCGGGTTTCCAAGGGGCTCTATCTCAATCCCTACAATCCTCCGACCCAGGAGGAGCTTGCCATGGTCCTGGGATCGCCGGCATATATCAGCATGGAATCTGCACTAGCCCGCCATGGTATCCTCAGCCAGTCGCCATTCACCATGACGCTGGTCACGACGGGTTCGACGGGCACTGTCGACGCCATGAACACACGATTTGAGTACCATCACCTGCAGTCCTTGTGGTTCACTGGGTACAAGCGGATTGACACCTGCGACCTGGCGGAGCCGGAGAAGGCGCTGTGCGACCTGGTCTACCTTCGGTACCGCAGGAAGCGCGAGCTGAGCGAGGGGCGGATGCGAAGCCTGCTGGATGATATGAATCTGGACGAGCTGCACAAGGCACCGCTGCGCCGGTATGCTCACCTGATGCATCTGGAGGACAACTTTCAACTGCTGCAAATCCCGTTGTAGGTGACGCTTGTTGTTCTACCAGCCTGTTCGTTTCAGGCTATACTGGGCATATTGACACGCGAACTGGGGAGATGGCATGGCTGAAATAGCACCAATTGGGTTCGTCCTGGGCACCAAGCCCGCATCGTCACTGGTGTTCTATGTCCTCGTCGATCAGCACAACTACCTGGAGATGGACGATGTCGTCTACGTCCGCTCGGCCGTCGAGGGCTACGAAGGTGTCCCGTCCGTCACCTTCTACGGCACCGTCATCGATGTCCAGCAGTACCACGAGGGCATCACCTTCGCCAGCGACACGACCATCGTGCGCCAGGGCATCATGCCCGCCGGCGTCGCCTACGTGGGAACCGTGCAGGTGACCAAGCTGGATCCCGAGGTATTCGTCGCTCCGCATCCGGGGGACGACGTCTTCCGTGCCACCGGTGCGGAACTGGACAAGGCGCTCAGCTTCGATGCCATGAAGCAGCGCGTGCCCGTCGGGGTCATGCGCAACAAGGAGCCCTTCTACGTCAACTTCGAGTTCCTCAACGGCGCCAAGGGTGCGCACGTCAGCATCAGCGGCGTCAGCGGTGTCGCCACCAAGACGTCCTTTGCCCTCTTCCTCCTCTACTCGATGCTCCACTTCGAGGGCACGAAGCAGGGTGATGTGCAGATGCAGGACGGCATGCCGTCTGCCGACAAGGCCGCCGCGCGCAGCATCGTCTTCAACGTCAAGGGCGAGGACATGCTGTTCCTCGACAAGCCCAACAAGGGTCTGACCGACGACCACCGCGCCACCTACACGAAGATGGGCCTGCCCACCACGCCCTTCACCGACGTGCGCTTCTTTACCTCCCCTAGGACGGACAGCGAGATCCCGTCGCCCAGTACGGAGCAACGCCAGGAGGGCGTCACCCCCTACGTCTGGACCATGCGGCAGTTTGCGCAGGACCGGCTGCTCCCCTTCCTCTTCGCCGAGGGCGACCAGGAGACGACCAACCTCTACGGCCTCATCCAGCACCTCACCAACCGCCTGGAGTACCTGGCCTCCGACCGCAACATGGAGAACGACAAGCGCAGCGAAGCCCTCGTGTACCAGGGCCAGACGATCGGCGACCTGCAGGACCTCATCACCATCCTGGAGGCCGACATCATGGGACCGGCCGAGTCCGAGGATGAGGGC
>JBAQYC010000056.1:0-9523 GCA_049299835.1 Candidatus Cryosericum sp.
CCCATAGACAGTTGTTGAGTTGCTACAGGACCATCAGCCTTCGATGATGATCATCTTGTCGCTAACGGCGGAAACCTTGCCGGCGATGGAGGCATGAATACCGGCCCCCAGCTTCCCTTCGGGAGGACTTGCAATGAGCTGACCCACGCTCACGGCATCGCCGACGGCAACGACCGGCTGAGCCGGGACACCGATGTGCTGTTTCAGGCTGATCGCAACATGGTCGGCATGGATCTCGGATTCATCCCACTCGACCGGCCACACGTGGTAAGTCCCTACGCCGAGGCGTGCAACAAGACGCTCAGTCGGCACCAGGCGTCCCTCGCGGAAATCATCGGGAGTCAGATCGGCACGGTGGTGGACGTCGTTCTTCCATCCCGAAGCAGCGAGCTCCCGCTTCACCTTCTTGTAGAACTGCATCGGGGAGAGTTCCAGCGGGCAGGAATAGGCCTCACACAGCCTGCATTCACAGCACATGACGGCACCGGTCAGAACGCTGTTCTTGACGTTGATATCGTACGCCCCTGCGCGCATGATCTCATGAGGGCTGAAATCGTGCCCCAGCAAGTGCCGGGGGCAGAGAACAGTGCAATCACGGCACTGGTCACAACTGGCCTTTCCTCGTTTCGTCCACAGGTCGAGCGACCGGGACATGAACCGGATGACCTCGTTGTCGGCCGGGAGCACCAGGATACCGCCGGTCGTCTTTGTGATCGTCTCCGCCTTCAGGTCTGTGACGATATGTCCCGTCATGGGACCTCCAACAACCACCTTCAATTCACTCTCATCGCGGGTGTACCCGCCAGCCAGCTCGATGACCTTGTTGAATGACATGCCGAGAGGCGCGTTTACCGTACGCGGCGACTTCACTTCACCATTGATGGTCACATACCGATGTGTAACAGGAGTTCCCTTGTCCACTGCTTGCGCGATGTTTGCAAGCGTCCCGACATTCTGTACCACACACCCGACGTTCAACGGGAGCCCCGCTTCAGGAATGAGCCTTCCTGTAGCCTCGTACACAAGGCAGAACTCATCGCCAGCCGGGTATACGCTCTTGTCGATGAGGTAGAGGCTAACCGGCCAGGCGCGCGCATCGTCGGAGTCTTTCTGATGATCCAACTCTGCCTGAAGAGCCGCCACAGCCTCAGCGTAGTGCGTTTTGACCGCAATCAACCCGCGGCCCGCCCCGACTGCCTGCATCACCAGGCGCATCCCACGAATAACGAGCTCCGGATGAGCTGCCATGAGCTGCTGGTCACACCGCAGCATGGGCTCACATTCCGCCCCGTTGGCGATAATCGTGTCGACGTTCCTGGCAACCAGCTTGACGTGCGTCGGAAATCCCGCCCCGCCCGCGCCTACAATACCGGCCGTCTGGACGCGCTGTACGATCTCCTCGGACGTCATACGATCTTTTCCCTCACCTGGCCGGCAAGCTGTGTGATGACAGTCTTCCGGACAAGCAGACCATCTTCAGTCGGTCGAACGATGCCGGCCGCGACCGCCGCCTCGACATCAGCGACTTCACCTTCCATGAGCAGGAAGCTCTTGCCCCCCAGGCCATTGGCAAGACGCAACTCCAGCAGGTTGACTTCAGCAGCCTTCGCGGCCGCATCAGATGCAACGATGCATGACGCTGCAGTCACCGTCTCGATGATCCCCAGGGCCGCCCCATTCGTGGTTTCCGAACTGAGATCCAGAGCCGCAAAGATTGCCGGATGCGCGTTCGGCAGGAACAGGGTATCGACGACAGTGGCGCCCGCAGTTTTTACACCTGAGCGGAGGGCATTGCTGACCTGACTCGTGTCACCACGGAACAGGACCATGAACTTCCCGGGACAAATGGAACGCGCCTCCAGAAGTTCGATAGACGCAGTCTTGACCGCCGCGTCGGCTGCTTCGATTCCGGCAGCGATACTGTCCGTCTCAATGAAGCCAATCGCTTTCTCAACCATTGTCGTTACCTCCCGCTGAACTCAAGTAGTACTATTCATTCTGAGATGAATCAACTGCCCTGGCGACCGCCTACCTCAACGAAGCCACTTCTCCCGCGATGTTGTTCATCGCGATGCCGATCGGTGTCACAAAAAGCGGTTCTCCCGGGATGATCGTCTCGATCCCGGTGACATCCTCGATAACCTGTGCCATCCCGGGGAAACGCGCAGAACCACCACACAGATATATACGTTTCGGAGCATATGGTTCGACATGTCTCGCAACGATGGTGGCGACCTTCTCCATGACCGCCTTCACCGCGGGAAACAATGCTTCCTGCTGTGCAGCGTTCGTTTTCAGCGCCTCTGCATCCATGAATGGGATGTGCATCGCGCCGGCGACCACCAGCGTGAAGTGCGTTCCTCCAGTTGGTTCGTCCGCGGTGTAGACGACCTTGCTGTCCTGGATGACGGCCAGCTTGGTCGTCCCGCCGCCCACATCGACGATCACCCCGCTGTCTATCTGAAGGATAGTGCTTGCGGCGGTTGCTTCGTCGACCAGGCGAGAGCACTCGATCCCGGCACCCTGCAACACGTTTCCCGTCGCGCGCACTTCGGCGATGGGAACGCCCGGCGGATAGGCTGTGGCAGCTGACTCGATTTTGCGCCCAAGCCTCTCCTCGACCTGCATTTTCAGCTTCCTGACGATGGCAATCGCGCCCATGTAGTCAAAGACAACACCGTCTCGAACGACCTGAGCAAACTGATATGCGCCGGCGATTGGCGTCATGCTCTCGTCAAGGACCACCAGGACCGTATAGGCTGTCCCGAGGTCGACGCCGACATGCATCTCTCCCTTGTATGAGACATGGGGCCCAGTTGTTCCCTCATAGAGGATCACGCGGTCTGCCTCGTCCAGTACCTCTTTCAGCCTGGGGTTTATCTTCCCGGTCTCTGTCGCCAGTGTGGCAACGACGGGACGCCGCCTGCTGACATTCTGGGACGTGCTCACGCGTTTCCCACCTTTGCCGCCTCTTCGAAGCGTGCCAGGGCAAAGAGGACATCCGATGTCCTGTTGAGGTACGCGGCCACGTTCTGATTCTGAAGATCGCCGGTCTCCATGAGGCTGACGACACGTCGTTCCGCACGGCGAACGATTGCCCGTGCCATGTCGATGGCAGCCGCGCCCGTCGTCGCCCCCGGGATGATGAACCTGGTCGGCATCGCGACCTTGCCCTCAATCTCCTGGATGAACCCCTCCAGCCTTTTCACCATATCGTCTGAGACGATCCATCCGTGCTTGCCGAGCTCTTCATGGCGCTCCGGCTCGGTGGCGAGCTCAGCCGCGACAATACCAAGGTCCTTCTGAATGTCGTCGATGATTTTCCTGGAATAATCCTGACTGCAGAAGGACTTCGCCAGACCAAGCGTCGAGTTCAGCTCATCTACAGTACCATATGCTTCAGGCTGGGGGCTTGCCTTGGAGACACGCCGCCCAAAAAGAAGAGCTGTCGTCCCCTTGTCCCCGGCACCAATCTTCGGTTTCATGGTGTTACCTCCTGTTTCTTGTGCGACAGGCGGGTTCACACAGTTGCCCCGCTACAACCGCCTGTCGCTGAACTGTCGTCTGTTCCTGCCTACGTGAACGAGATAGGCGGGCGAGGAGAAACACGTGCTACATTCTCCCCAGCCGATTCTTCGAAACGGATCTCCACGCGCCACTGCTTGATGAAATCAGCGGCCGACGGAGAGAAGTGCGTGCCGACCGGAAAACACAGAACGATGCCTGCTTCCGGTCTGCGTATCTTGCTCCGTATTTCTGCTTCGGTGACAATTCGCATACGCCTTCTCCTCGCTGGGCCTGAGCCCACGGGAACCTGTGGGCGAACAAAGTTCGCCCACAGCATCGTTCACCTGGTCCTACAGCTTCAGTGCGACGCCGCTGACCTTCTGGTCCAGCATGCGCTTTGCCATGTCGACGATGGTTGCTGCTGCTTCCATCGGGTTGAGACCCAGCTTGTAGATATTCGAGATGCAGTTCCTTTCGCCATCCGTGTCAGTCATCTTGGCCTTGTAGGCCATGTAGGCGCTCAAGCTGGTCTGAGTAACCAGACCGGGTCGCTCACCAATCAGCATGATCGCCACTTCAGGCTGCAAAACACGGCAGACGTCGTTCAGCAAACGGACACGGCCATTGTCCACATAGAACGGAGTTCCGAACGTCAGTCCGGCAGTCTCGAACCCATGCTTCAATGCCGGCAGAAGGTCAGGCAGGTTCTCCATGACGGCGGACGATGACAGTCCTTCACTCATGAACACCTGGATCTGTGCTCCCCTGGTGCAGTGGGCAAGAATGGCTGACTCTGCTTCCTTGGTGAGGATGCCACCCTTCTCCGGATGTGCAAGATACTCGTGCTTGTCAGTGCAAATGGTCTCCACACGCAGCCCGACGCCATGCTCGGCAAGGAACTCGTCCGAGATCCTGGTCCAGACGGCATCCTTCGCCGCAGCTTCATCCAGACGGAACGAAAGCCATGCCCCGACAGGCGGCCTGGATCCTACGCGACCGGTTGCAATACGCGCAGGAGTAGCTTCCATCATGGCTTCGAGTGCCTCACGGTTGTACGGGTTCTTGACTCCCAGTTCACGATGTCCAAATTCTTTAAGTTCACCCATTGTGGCCTCCTGTGCCTACCAGAGGAAAATGTCGGACGGCTCGGCCGAGAAGATGGACGCGTCGCCAGCTCTGTCAGTGAGCTTGCCTTCTTTCAGCAGGCCCATCCGTTCCATCCAGCGCTCAAACTCAGGAGCCGGGTGCCGGTCAAAGATCTCGCGCATCGAGACGTCGTCGTGGTTGGTCGTGTCCTGATAGCTCAGCATACAGTCATCCCCCATGGGAATACCCATGTAGTAGACGGCACCGGCTGCTGCTGCCAGCAGGTTGGCCATTTCCTGACCGTTGTGGTTCATGTCGACGTGGTTGACGTAGCATGGAGCCATGCCCATGGGGAATCCATGCATCTTGCCGGCAAACAGGTCTTCAAGGGTGCCGTAGGCGATCTGGAATGTGTCCAGATGGGTCTCGGGTCCAATAAACCCTGTGACGTTGTTGACGCAGAACGGGCGGAAGTGACGGCCGTACCCGTAGGTTCGGGACTCGAGCGTCTGCTCATCGCAGCCGAAGTCAAGGCCGACGGACATCTCTGAGCCCTGCCCGGTCTCAAAGTACATGACATTGGGGCCGGCGCAGAATGAATACTCACGAGCCAGGGCCCATGCCTCTTCCATCATGTTGAGGTCGATGCCGAAGCCCTTGTTGGCTGGTTCACACCCTGCGATGCTCTGGAAGAACAGCCCGATGTGTGCACCGCGCTTTGCAGCTTCCATCTGACCAGTGATGTGCCCGAGGGCCGAGTTCTGGGTGGGGATCTGCCACTTCTCGATGAGACCGTAGGTCATCTCGAGAATGCGGACAAGTGTGTCGGGCGTCGGGTCAACTGGATTGATACCGATGACCACGTCTCCGGCGCCATACGACAGGCCGTCGAGAATCGAGGCACGGATGCCGTCGATGTCGTCCGTGGGATGGTTCGGCTGGTTGCGGTAGGATAGAGTCCCGGGCAAACCAATGGTCGTGTTGGCCGTCGTTACGTTGTAGATCTTCTTGGACGCCACAACGAGGTCCATCACGGACATGAGGCGGATGACGGCAGAGATCATCTCTGAGGTCAGACCGACGCGGATCCGTTGAATGTCCTCATTGGTGGTGTTCTGATCAAGCAGGTAGCCGCGCAGGTCAGCGACCGTCCAGCCTTTGATCCTGTTGTAGACAGTCTTGTTCGTGTCGTTGATGATGACGCGTGTGACCTCGTCTGTCTCATAAGGCAGAACGGGATTCTCGAAGATGTCCTGCAGCGTCAGATTGGCGACCACCCACTTGGCGGCGATACGCTCGCGCTCTGACTGAGCGCCAACGCCGATCAGCTCGTCGCCCGAACGCTTCTCTGCAGACCTGGCAAGGACATCCTTCACAGACTTGAAGGTGTACGCCTGCCCTTGCAGTGTTGTCGTGAGATTCATGTGTTCCTCCTGGAACTCTTCATTGATAGTGGCTTACCATGACCCTCAACATGCGAGGTCGCCAAACAGGTACTGCTTCTGCCCTTCTCTGTGTGGTCGCTATGGTACGACGGGGCTTGGGGCGGTCTTGCCCAGTTTGATGGTCTCCTGGAATGGACGCCATAGTCCCGAGTTTTCGTCTCGACCCTGAAGAAGCACTACACGGCCAGGCTTTGCCATGCCAGGAAGTGCTTCCTTGTAGAGCGTTCCGATATCCCCGCCCTTGAGGCGGTTGACGAGATAGATGAGCCTGGTCTCGGGGAACTGCGTCATCATCTCGAAGTCGCCGTCGCTGTCGCCAGCGACGAACAGGGGAGCTTGCCTGATGAAATTCCGGATGACCGTCGCCTTGCCCATGCGCTGTGTCAGTTCATAGCCAGGCTCCTCGCTCAGCTTGGCAACGTACCTGCCCGAAGCGTCCGTCTGAAGACGCACGCCGATGACACGGTCCTGAGGTACGTCATAGCCATTGATGGCTGCAACAGCCTGGATGACCGGCTCGAATGATGCTGTGACGACCCACACCTTCCAGCCGGTTGCCCGCATCTTGGACATCATATCGATGACGCCCTGTGCAAGACGGATGCCAGCTTTGTATGCATAGGAGGCGACACTGGCTTTTCGAGCCAGGTCCGTCGGAGCCTTCATGGTGATCTTCTCGCTCTTGCGAGCAAGCGCATCATCCAATGCAGCGAGAGCCATCTTCTGCACCTCGCCCTTGTTCATGCCTTCGCAGAGGAAGCACACCCACGGATAAGAATACTCGGCGGCGATCTCGGGGGTGTCCGTCAATCCGTCATACATGAACGGCAGCTTCACGAGGAAGTCCTTATATTCGGACGTAGTCTTGATCTCATCCAGCGTCATCCTTTTTGTACCGATGTAGTTGTCATACAGAAAGGCGTAGTCAGCTTCAAGATCGGCAGCCAGATCGGCGAGGACGACGTTGCCATAGTCGGCAGACAGTTTGAGAACGTTGGTATCCTTGAGCGTTTTGCCTGCAGCCTCGGGAATGATGGCATTGAAGGCTTCCTTGTCCATCGCGTACTGCAGGTTGAACATCTGGAAGCGGAACATCGTTTCCATGATGTCGTTGTAGATGCACGTGTTGTCCCAGTCATAGACAGCCACTGGGTGTGTGGGCCCGTACTTCTTGATGAACCAGTCAGAATAGATCCAGTTATACGCGGTGTAGCCCGTATAAGTTCCGGATGGAACACCGGCAGCCATGGCAACGCCGGCAAACGACGAGACGAGCAGTGCAACAAGCAATACGGCCGAGATGATCCTGGCAACTTGTTTCATGCTGTTCCCCTTTCGCTTAGATTGGTTGGAGCAGTGCCGTTCATCATAGCGAGGACTGGCTCATGTTCACCGAACCAGCCCTCGCCTCCCTGCACGATATGCCTCGCTGTTATGAGACGGCCGTACCTCTAGGGTGCCTTCATCTGTCGTCCCATGTGACGCGGCAGACTGTGCACCAATACCTAGACCTGATCCGCCCAGTTGGACGGGAACGTGACGTAGTAGACCTTTACCCAGGTCGGTGTATTCCAGTGAACCGAAGAACCCTTGGGGATGAAAACCGTGTCACCCTGATCGGCGTAGAGGGTCTTCCCTTCACAAGTAATCTCCATGCGCCCTTCAGAGATATAATCGATCTCATCGTAATTCAAGGTCCAGCTCCAACCCGGCCCCTTGTGCCATGACATGAAGCCACCCGAGATGCTCGCAGAATCGTCCATCGTAATGACGTCCAGCAGTTTCAGGTCGATCTCTGGAGGATTCATGAGTACGCCGGCAGGGTTGCGAAGTTCAATTGTGGGCATTTCAAAATCCCTGGGGTACTTCGCAAATTTCAGCTGACCGGGATGCGATCCATACACCTTTGGCGTGGCGCACGGAGCGCAAGACTGAGGCTGGGCGCCAGTGCCCATTCGCTCAAGGACGGCCTTGACGATAGCCTCGAGCTTGTCGTCGCCTGGTGCAGCAACGGGAGCGGGAGTGTGCACGATCGGCTCGCGGGAATCCTCAAGCTTGATGCCGAGTTCCATTGCGGTATCGCGCGCCAGAGGAGTCAGGGTGTCTCCCGGCTCAAGCCGAAGAACAGTCTGTCCGCTGGATTTGAGGTTTTCAATGTCAAACTTGGAAATGATACGCTTCTCCATATCGAGTTCTACCTCCCTAGTCTATCGGCCGCAGTGTCACGCCCATTCCCGTCACAGGTGACGGTCTGAGCACTGACGACACGGCTGAGGTCGGACATAAACTACTCAGCATCGGCCGGTCGCTTCGGCAGCAACATCTCAGTGTCACTGGCCGGGCGAGGGATCACGTGAACAGAAACGAGCTCACCGACGCGCTGCGCGGCGGCGGCTCCGGCGTCCGTGGCGGCCTTGACGGCGCCAACGTCTCCGCGCACCATCACCGTAACGAGCCCAGAACCAATTCGCTCCTGACCGATCAGCTTGACGTTCGCAGCCTTGACCATTGCATCAGCGGCTTCGATAGCTCCGACCAGTCCTTTTGTTTCAATCATTCCAAGTGCAATCATGCCTGGATCTGCCATAGGTGACTCTCCTTTAGAGAAAGATGAGAAACTCCTGGTTCCTGCCGCCGCACCCCCGGGGACAAGGCGGATGCGGCGGACACAGTCCTAGACTTTAGGCTGTTTCTGGATCGCGGTAATCAGCCTTCGGAGCAACCAGGGTGGCGATAACAATACCGAGGATACCGGCGAACACCTTGCCGATGATCAACGGTCCAATAAACTGCTTGGCGTTGGCTGCCGTGAATCCAAGATGGTCAGCAAGAGTGAAGGCTGCGGCAACCTGCCACGCGGCATTGATGACCTTGCCACGGGGTGTCATGTCCTTGAACATACCCCACATGGGGATGTTGTTGGCCAGAGTCGCCACAAGACCGGCAGCGCCGACGCTGTCCATGCCCAACATCTTGCCGAGAGAGCCAAGAGGCTTTGCGAGGACGGTCGTGATGAACTTCACCATGGGGTAGGCACCAGCAAGAGCCAAGGCGATAGAGCCAATGACCTCGAGGCCTTCCATGACCATCGCGTTGGCTTCAGGATCCCAGTGAGAGAACGTGGGAGCCATGCCGGGGAGAATCGTAACGCCAGTCTGTGTCTGGAAGATGACAAGACCAAGGCCGACGAGGATGAAACTGGTGATGAACTTGCCGAAGTAGATGAAGCCCTTGACCATTGCCTCACGCGCAAACAGAAGACCAGCAGCGATCAGAGCGGCAACGATGAAGACCGGGACAAGGTAGGCAAGTGATGCGCCGAAGGGGTTGCCCGCCAGAACGCTCTGTACCAGAGCGCCGAAGGGAGCAACGATGATACCGGCAAGGATACCGAGTGCCAGGTATTTGCGGTCCTTTGCCTCAATGATACCAAGGCCGACCGGGATGTTGAAGACGATGTTGACACCAAAGACGGAACCAAGCAG
>JBAQYC010000057.1:0-5769 GCA_049299835.1 Candidatus Cryosericum sp.
GCTATGGGCCCTGGAGCTGTGCGCACGTCATCAAGAGGCTTGCGCTGTCTCATTATAGGGAGAGACGGCTGTGCGTCAACCTTTCGACGAGCGCAGGTACGCTACTGCCTTCTCTCTGGACGTGATCACGCCGTCCAGCTGGAGGCGCCGCACCTGGTCGAGGAGCAATCCGACGCGTCGCCCTTCGGGAATACCGAGGTTTACGACATCCTCACCAGAAACCAGCGGGGGCTCACTCATGAGGAAAAGAGCTCTTGTGAGACGGTCGCGCGGACCCGTGTTGCTGGACACCGATAGATGAGCATCCAGGACAGAAAGGACAGATGCGGGGACATTTTGGAGCTTCGCCGCTGTGGCACTCACGGTGTAAGCCTTCTGTTCAAGGAGGCGGCGCAAGGCTCGCTCCTTGCGTTGCCACGACCGGCAGGCCATCGCCGCCCGGTCGCTCAGTCCGAAGTCCTTGAGGACCTCCTGTAACTCGTTGGAAGGGATGTTGCCCAGCCATATGAGAAGCGGTGCGATCCATCGAGACGTGGCAGGGACTTTCATACCTGCATGACCCGCATCGTCAAGAGCGCCGAGGAGCCGCAGTTTTGCGGCTCTGGGTGGAACAAGAGGGAGACCCATGAGCCCGCATCCGAGTAAGCAAAGTGCCTTGATGCAGTCAACGCGCATGCTTCCAGCGAGCAGTTCCTTGAGCTCGTCCTGTGCACGTCTGTTGCGACGGACGTTCAGGAGCCCGAGCTCAAGGGCCTCCTTCGCCTTCTCACAGGTACCACCCTCGAGGACGAAGCCCAGGCGCGTCTGAGCCGACACGGCACGCAATATCCGGGCAGGGTCCTCTATGAAACTGTCGGCATATGTCATCCGGATCGTTCGGGTTTCCAGGTCAGCCAGCCCGCCGGTGGCGTCGACCACCGAACCGAAATCGCTTTGCGACAGGGACATAGCGAGAGCATTCACGGTGAAATCCCGTCTCATAAGGTCCTTCATCAGAGATGCGGGGGCGACGGTGGGCAGTGAACCCGGAAAGTCGTAGTACTCGAGCCGAGCAGCTGCAAAATCGTACTCCCGCTGTCGAATGCGAACCTTGTGCGTCATGAAGCGCCCGTAGGAGATCACGCTGGTATCGAAAGCCTTGGCAACGGCCGCCGCGACGCCCGAGACGTCCTTCTCCGTAACGATGTCGAAATCATTGGGCGGTCTGCCGATAAGGATGTCGCGTACCGATCCGCCGACCAGGTAGGCCCGGTTCTCATGTGCGTCGCCAATTTGGCCGATTCTGGCCAGCGTCTTCGACGTGCCACTTCCACCGAGACGATCAAGATCGGATCGGGCGATCATTTGAAGACCCTGTGTGCCCACGACTTTCTGCGGATGCTCCGTGCTGTTGAGGTACCGCAGGACGTCGGACCTGGACACGACGCCCAGAAGGCGTTCCTGGTCCATGATCAGTAGCAGTCCCGTGTTGTACGTGCCAAATGCCTGGATGAGTTCCTCAACCGTTGCGGTCAGACGAACCGCCGGAATGCGCGTATTCAGGAAGTAATGCACTGGTTTCTGCTGGAGCCGGGACAAGGATGACTTCTCGAGGGTCTTCTTTGCCACAGTGCCGACAATGAGGCCGTCGTGTTCCACCGGCAGAACGGAGAATCCAAGATTGATCATCGTCTGCAGAGCTTCTTCAGCGAAGCGGTCCTGGGAGACTGTCGCCGGAGACGGCGTCATGATTTCGCGCACGACCTGATGCCGCTGAGTGCTCCTTGTCGCTATCGCGGACATGATATGCTCCTGTGCAGCCTCGGCAGATGTGCCGTCTCGCAGGATGGTGGCCGCCGCATGGACCCGGCCTGCCCCTCCGAGCGGAGCAAGCAGCTCTGCAACGTTGAGCAGGCGGTCACTGCGCCCGAGGACGTAGAGTGCCTGGGGCGTCTGGTAGATGAGGAATAGCGCTTCTGCCTTGATGATCTGAGCCAGCCGGTGGACGATGACCGAGAGGTTGCCGACGTTCCGCTCTGCATGGATGACAGCGAATGCTATCTGTACTCCAGCTACCATCCTGACCTGTGCACTGTTCAGCGCCTTCTCGAGTGCCGTCTGCTGTTCAGGGACCAGGTACGTCGTAACATAGCGCGCGACCATGGAGAGGCTTGCCCCGGCCTTGAGCAGATAGGCTGCCTGTTCGACGTCGAACGCCGTCGTCTCGGGGAACAGCAGGGATCCGGTGTCCTCGTAGATGCCGAGTGCAAGAAGCGTGGCCTCGTCCGGGTTCACAGGAACCAGCTGCTCGCGGAGGGCTGCTGTCACAAGAGACGAAGTCGCTCCACACTTCCGGATGTGGCCCTCGTCGATGTGCACCATACTAGCCGAGTTGGGCTCATGGTGGTCATAAGCAACCAGCCTGGTCCCTGGCAGTGAGAGGATCTCCTTATACTCGCCAAGACGGGATGCAACAATCGTGTCCGCCAGGATGACTGTTCCGATGTCTTCTTTGAGCAAGGCCGGCGCAGGCATATGCACGAAACGAAAACGCCCCTCGTAGAGCCGAAGGAACTCCTCCACGTTCGGCTCGAGGGAACCAGGCAATACGGGGACTGCCCCGGCATACAGCCGAGACAGGCCTGCCATTGAGGCTACACAGTCAAAGTCGGCGCCTGCATGGCCAAGAATGACCGTCTTCACGAATGCTCGTACATCACCACACCGTCCGCGCGGCTGACCTTTGCGACGACAGTCTGCCACCGAGGGACGGATGCTTCTCCGACGACGATTGCCTGCAGGATCTCCTGCTCGCACGCACGTGCATCGTCGTCGGTGCGCGCATAGACGGTCGCGATCCGGCGTCCGGCACTCACCACATCGCCCGTCTTTATGTCCAGCACCAGGCCGACTGCCAGGTCAATGACATCATCCTTTGTTCGGCGTCCTGCGCCAAGGCGCATGGCGGCCAACCCAATGCCTTTTGCATCGATGCTCGTGACGAACCCGCTTCGTGGAGCGACAATCGACCGCTGCACCGCGGCCTGTGGAAGAACGTCGGGCCGGTCGATGAATGCGGGATCGCCCCCCTGTGCCCTGACAATATCGGCGAAACGCCGCAGCGCAGTTCCGTTGACAATGGCATCCATTGCCATTGTTCTCGCATCTTCACGCCTCTGAACGATCCCGCTTTGTACGAGGACCTCGTCGCAGAGTGTCAAGATGACCTCGACAAGTTTGGGTGGGCCGCCCCCCTTGAGGACCTGGACAGACTCGACAATTTCCAGGGCATTGCCCACTGCGGTCCCGAGTGGTTCGTTCATGTCCGTCACATAGGCCACGGTGGTCTTGCCATTGTCCTCTCCTATACCGACCATGGTCTTCGCCAGTTCGATGGCTTCTGATTTGCCTGTCATAAAGGCGCCGGATCCCCACTTCACGTCAAGGACGATCACGTCAGCTCCCGATGCCAGCTTCTTCCCCATGATACTGGATGCGATAAGCGGCACCGAATCTACAGTTGCCGTCACATCGCGAAGGGCGTATAGCTTCTTGTCAGCCACCGCTACGTCGCCGGTTTGAGCCATGATGGCTCCGCCCAAGCGGTTGACGACCCCTGCGAAGGCGAGCGGCGTCAGGTTCACATCAAACCCCGGGATCGACTCAAGCTTGTCAATGGTTCCGCCCGAATGGCCGAGGCCTCGTCCCGACATTTTCGGCATCACGGCGCCGCAACTTGCGGCAATGGCAATGAGAGGGATGGACACGGTATCGGCGACGCCTCCCGATGAGTGCTTGTCGCATTTCACTCCCTTCAGAGAAGAGAGGTCGATGACGTCTCCGCTTGTACTGATGCAATGCGTCAGCCATGCAGTTTCGTGGGGTGTCATCCCCTTGAAATAGATGGCCATGAGCATGGCCGACGTCTGGTAGTCAGGAATGGAACCGGTTACAAGACCATCGATCCACAACGAGATCTCTTCGTCTGAGAGCTCGCCGCCGGACTTTTTCTGTTCTATGAGTTCCGCAAAATTCCTGGTCAACCGGTCCATCCTTCAATAACGCCGCTCAGCAGTTCTGCCAGATGTTGATCGGCACGCCTCGCCGTGGCGAGCACCTGCTCATGGCTGAGTTCGGTTGCCGTGTCGGTCGCAAGGTCCGTAATGACCGAAATGGCGCCGACACGCATGCCTTCCTGGTTTGCCACGATCACCTCGGGAATCGTGGACATGCCTACTGCATCGGCGCCCAGCACTCGCAGCATCCGGATTTCTGCACGGGTCTCGAACTGGGGGCCTGACAGCGCTGCATAGACGCCGGAGGCAATCGGCAGAGAAAGACGTTCGCCCACCGACTTGAGGGCTCGAGTCATCATGGGGTCATACGCACTGTACATATTCACGAATTTGGAGCCGAAGACCTCGTCTGTGAGGCCTCGAAGGGGGCTGTCTGCGGTTAGCAGGTTGAGATGATCCTCGATGATCATGAGATCACCAAGTCGCAGGCGATCAGCGATGCCTCCCGCTGCATTCGTGAAGAGAGCGATATGAACGCCCAGGGCTTGTGCCATCCGCACGGGGATGGTCACGGCGGCGGTGTCGTAGCCTTCATAGTAGTGAAAACGGCCAGCAAAACACAGAACTCTGTGCCCAGCGATGTTTCCTGCTACGACCTCGCTGGCATGTCCCTTGACGGTCGATACCGGAAACCCCGGGATCTCAGTATAGGGAACGGTCGTCCGACTTTCCATCCGGTTAACGAAGCTCGAGAGGCCGGATCCCAGGACAATGGTGAACTCGAACGACTCTCCGATGCGCCTCTTGAGGCTATCGGCTGCGATCGTCACCTGTTGTTTCAGCTGAGCGCTGTCCATCACTCGACCGACCCCACGACATCGTAAAACGCCTGCCCTCCGTAGTAGGACTGGATCTCGAGGTCAGTGAACTGCTTGGTCAGATTCTCGACGAGCGCGTCAAACGGCGCCTCAGCATACTCGACACCCCGATAGACTGATATCAGCGACTTGTCGACCCACGCAACGGGAGACTCGCTGAGGTGCACAAGTGCCTCCTCCACCGAGTGTCCAAGCCCCACAAGCTTGTCATTCACGAGCAACATGCAGTCGCCCTCATGGACGAGCATTCCGGAGACAGTGGCGTCCTTGGTTGCGCGCGTGACCGCAAAAAAGTCCGTAGCATCGATAGCCTGGTTCGCGAGCGTTACACGGTCATCATCGGGTCCACAGGAAGCCAGCTGAACCAGCGCAGCAATTGCCTGCACCGGGTGGCGAGCGTTCAACACCTGCACGTCCTTTTCGATGAGACCGGCAGCCTGTTTTGCGGCCATGATGATGTTCTTGTTATTTGGGAAAATGATGAAGGACCTGGCATTGCAGGCCTTGATGGGATCGATGAACGCCTCGGTCGGCGGATTCATTGTGTCACCACCACCGACAATGATCTGCGCTCCAAGTTTGCGGAAGATCTCGTCAAATCCGGGACCTGGAGAGACGACAACATATGCGCATTGTACATTGTCATCGCTGCAGCCCTCAGTCGAGGCGATCGGCTTCATGGAAGATCCCCCGTCGATTGCCGGGCCGGCGGCGTATTCGTTCGCCTGGTATTGCATGTCCTCGATTCGCCCTTCGCGTATCGGAGCAAACTGCATGAGGTACTTGATCGTGTCATATGGCTCGTTGGTGTGCACATGGATCTTGGTCAGACCCCCCGCCGACGCCATGACAAGGCTGTCGCCCCGCTCTGTCAGTTTCGCCCGGATTTCAGTCTC
>JBAQYC010000058.1:0-20044 GCA_049299835.1 Candidatus Cryosericum sp.
GGTGACTCACGGAAGGGGATGAGTGCGACGTCGTATTGGGGGGCCAACTGCGCGATCGCAGCTTGCGAGAGTGTTCCCTTGAAGTGAATGTTGACATGGACGGCCAGTTCATTACGGACGGCGGGGATGGCATCGCCGAAACAGTCGATTTCCCAGTCTGGATACGCGGCAGCGATCGCGCCGAGCACTCGTCCGTCAAACCATTCGTGCATTGCTCCGACGTACAGGAGCTTGCGCTGCCTCGGCAAGGTCGTCAGCGTGTCGAGCCACTTCCTGGCAGGCACAGCGAACAGCTCGTGGTCCACGCCATTCTGGATCAGGCTGAGCTTGTCCTCGTGCGACGAGAACTTTGTAGCGATGGTCTCATTGGTCGCGACCACCGCAGCAGCAATGTCGGTGGTCCGGGACTCGAGGCGATCGACAGTTGCCTTGTCGATGAGCCCGGGATATGCACTGTGATCGTCGACGCAGTCATAGACCACCGGAGCGCCAAGCAGTTCCAGTGTTCTCGGGACAAACGGCAGGTACGTCAGGACGATACCAACGTCATGTGTCCAGTCACCAGCGAGGCTCCGCAGGCAGTTGTAGTACGTGCGTGCGTCGTGGTCTGCCACGCCCTCATATTTCTTGAAGTACGGCAGCCACGGTGTCGGCGATACCGTCCAGAGTCCTCCCTTTTGCTGGCGTGCACCGGACCGCCAGGCGTTCAACTTTCGCCATTGCCTCACCCGGGCCGCCGCCAGCCAGGTTACGGGAGCCTCGACATAGAGAACGTCAAAACCCCGTTCGACCAGTCGCTGGGCAAAGCGCTGCTTTCGACTGGGGAACGATCGGTAGTTGTTTGTGCTGAGGACAAGTGCTTTCATTCGTCCGCCTCGGGCACGGCACCGAGGGCGAAAAGGCTCCACATGAGGAGCGCTATTGCCCAGGAGTTCAGAAGGTTATCGGTGAACAGGTTGACCAGAAGAGCGAGAAGGCCCACGGACGCGAACAGCCAAAGCTTGTCCTTCGAGCGGAAGAAACGTGTGGCAACGCACGCGAAGGCGCTCGAAAACCATGAGACATACAAAGCGAAGCCTGCCAGGCCCGTTTCGGCGAGGATACGAATCCACACGGAATCCATGGAGATGCCGGTGAAGTAGCCATATTTCTGGGCGGCGGAACCTCCAAAGGTGCCAAGGCCGCTTCCAAACAGAGGGTGATCACTGAGATTCACAAAAGCCTGCCTCCAGCGGAACAGGCGGCCGAGGTTGTTGCTCTTGTCGACGTAAGTCGAACTGAGAAGGGTGGTCATGCGTAGCCGGAATGTAGGGACAGCGATGAGGATGCCGGCACCGGCAGCGGCAAACCCCGCTGCGAGCGCGGGGTTTAGTATGAGGAGTCCGACGAAGAAGGACCCTGCGGCTGACAACCAAGAAGCGCGCGTCAATGTAAGAAGGAATCCGCCCCCCATGACCAGAACGCATGCGACTGCAATCGCTCGGTCGTACCACCTTGTCCGCACGACGGCGACGTACACGCCCAGGGGGATGATGGTCTCAAGGTAAGCGGCAAGAACATTGGGACTGCCGAAGAGCGAGAACGCCCGAGTACTGATGATGCCGCTCTCCGTGTCTTGATCAAGCCACTGAGCGGGTATCGGGACCTTCCGGACATATTGATAAACACCGATGAACGCCACAATAGTGGCGCTCACCATAAGGTGCGGAACGATTTCACGGAGAAAACCGGTGGCATCGGTGTCAATGAGGAGCCACAGAATCACGAAGGCCATGAATGGTTCAAACGCCAAACGGGCTTCATGGATGTAAGCACCAACGTAGTAAGTGTTGGTTGCGTAGCTCAGGAGCGTGGCAGCAGCAAATAGCAGAGCCGTCAGAACGACGGGTGAAGCCACGAGGCGCCCAATCTTCCGCCAGCTCGTCGCGACGGCGAATGCAAGGAAAAACAGCAGCATGATCTCTTCCCAGAGACTGGCAAGAGGCACCTGTATCTTCCGGATCGCCCAGTTGATAAGTGGGTAGTAAGCGACCACCAGCAGAAAGACCCTCGCTGCCGAACGCCTCTTGGAAAACAGGAGGTTCATCCGGCCCTTATGGGAGATCGTGCACCGTCAGGATGCGTGTCCAGACTTTCCAGGTGTCCCCGTAGATGGCGACGTTCGCCCCGGCGAGGATCTTGTCGCGGGCATACATGTATACCCAGGCGACCTTTACGTCGATTGACCGGGCCGTTATCACAGCGTCCTTGAGGACGGGATGTCCGACGACACGCAGTTCCCCCTTGCTGTCGATCGCATCCATCTCGGCTGGTGATATCCTGATGCCCGTAATTGTAAAACAGGCTTTGCCCGTCTCGTCATAGATGAGAGCGCCCGTCTTGATCTCGGCTGCTGTCTCCGGCCGAATTCCGTAGGCCAGGAACGTAGCCTCGATACGTTTGCCGCTGAGGCCCTTCGTCCCGGTGGATGGACGTGTGAGCTTATAGGCTGCAGCGACACCCGCGATAACGACCAGCGCAAGAACCACCCCGACAATCCATTTGTTCTTCATATGGTACGACCCCCTTGTACGAGTTCGCCCCTTCGGCCGTGGAGGCCGTCCGAGACGCCCTTTACGAAGTAGTGAAGAAAGGCACGACGATTATTGTAGAGAAGCACGATCGAGATGAAACGTCGAACTACGAAGAGAGGAAGGAACAGAGTCAGGAAACGGGTCCGTGCGAGGAGCCGGCGCTGTGTGAGAATACAGTTCCGGGTTCCATAGTACAGACGCCACGGCTGGTCAACCAGAACTGCGAGGGACCTTCCGAGAAACCGCAGCTGTCTCCGGTTGGCCGAAGGGTGCAGCAGACGGCTTGTGGGAACGGCGTATCCATGGAACCCTGCAAGCGTTGCTCTCAGAGTGAACTCTGTGTCATCATACCAGCCGTAGAGCGACGCGTCAATGAGTCCCGCTTCGAGGAGCAGGGCCGATGGAACGAACAGGCCTGCCATGGCACACGCATCAAACCGAAACTCGGGATCCTGGTAACATTCTCGGGCAAGCGGCCTCAGCATCCCTGTGCGGTGACTGTACATGAATGAGTTGAAGAAAGGGAGTTCCGGCTGTGGCATATTGTAGCACACAGAGCGGAAGTACGCTCGCTCGCCATGCCCACCTGTCATTCGCATGAGGTTTGCCAGAGCGTCTGGATCGACGACGACGTCGTCATCGAGCATCCACACCCAGTCTGCATTGAGTTCCAGTGCCTTCTGCTGACCGACGGCTGCACCCCCTGCCGGCCCGATGTTGTGTTCCAGACGGATGACGTCGACATACTGTCGATATTCCTGCGGAGGCACATACGGTATGACGGACCCATTGTCGACGACAATGACACGGTCGGGTCGCCTGGAGCCCTGGAGGAGCGACGATACGCAACGCGATGCTATTGCGGGGCGATCCAGCGTAATGACGACGGCAACGACACTCATCAAGCCCCGTTACACCGTTGTTGCCGACACCATGCAGAGATTCCGTTCGTCAGAGCTCCTAATTGGACGGCACTGTCGGACTGAATAGCGGAGCGATCTTTGACTGCAAAACCTCAAAGTCCGGGACGACATACGACGTTCCACCGATCATCCCTGGCACTCCAGGAAAGGGGATCGTGGTTACTTCCTTGTCGGTCGTATTCTTGAACGCAAGGGCGATACGAAGCATGTCGTTTGGGAGAAGGTCGGTCACAACCGCATCCTCGATGGCCCGGATAACGGGTGGTAGTTTCCAGACGTTGCGAAGAGCCGTAGTCTGTGCCATAACAGCTTTGAGAAGAGCCTTCTGACGAACGACACGACCCAATTCCTCCCCGTTCGAAGAGCCGAAGTCTCCGATCGCATCATGACGAAAGCGTGCGTACCCCAGAGCTGTCTTGCCGTCCATGTGCTGCACGCCTGGTTTCAAGTTGATAAGCGTGTCGACCGCCTTGTAGTACATTGCCTTCTCGACATTGATCGTCACGCCTCCCAGGGCATCAATGACCTTCTCGAACCCCAGGAAGTCGGTCTTGGCGTAGTAGTTGACCCTGGTACCCGGGATCATGGCTTCGACCGTCTTCTTGAGAAGCTCGATTCCTCCATCGGAGTAGTAGTCGGGGTTTGTCGTCGCATTGATCTTGTCATAGCCGTGTCCCGGAACGTTGACGCGAGAATCTCTGGGGATCGACATGACCGACATGGTCCGAGAGACTGGATCGAGACCGATGAGCATGATACTGTCAGAACGTCCCGGATCGTCTTTGTCTCGCGAGTCGACGCCGACGATCAGGATGTTGATTCGTTCACGAAGGTTGAGAGTCGACTGTGTGGCGCCTGCATTAGGGTTGATCAAGCGAAGAGAGCTGTACAGAGAGATGACGCTGTAGCCTGCAAAACAGACTACAACTGCCAGAATCGAGATAACAGCCATGAGAAGTATTTTACGGACCTTTGTCGAGCGAGAAGACCGCGTCAATCCGGTGGTTTGCGTTTTCATTGGCACATTCCTTTACCTGAAAGTCCAGGTTCACTCATCTATGTACTCAAAGAGTACGTATTTGAAGCGACAGCGCAAGACGTAAACACTGAAGGAATGCGTCAGTCCATAAGGGGCTGCTATCTCTACTTGATGAACAGGGGAAGGAAGCTGAGCGAGACCACTGATATGAGCTTGATGAGGATATTGAGCGAGGGTCCTGCTGTGTCCTTCAGCGGGTCGCCAACAGTATCTCCGACAACGCTTGCCTGATGCTCGAGGCTGCCCTTTCCACCAAGCGACCGCTCGATAAGCTTCTTCGCATTGTCCCATGCTCCTCCGGCATTTGCCATATAGAGCCCCAGCAGCGTGCCGGTCACCGTGGCGCCAAGCAGAAGACCGCCGACAGCTTCTTTTCCCAGCAAGAAGAACGTTACAAAGGGGGCCGCAATACCGAGGAGAGCCGGTGGTACCATGTACTTGAGTGAGCCCTGCGTGCTGATGGCGATACAAGCGTCCGGGTCGGACGGTGCAAGACCCTGGAGAAGACCAGGGATTTCGCGAAACTGCCTGCGTACCTCGGCAACCATGAGCATTGCAGTCGAACCAACGGCCTCGATAAGCAATGCGGAGAACCAGAATGGCAGAACCGAGCCAAGGAACATGCCTGCGATCACGCGCGGGTCAAGAATGTCCAGAACCGACAGGTTCACTGCCTGCGCGAAACTGCTGAACAACGCCAGCGACGTAAGGGCTGCGGAGCCCACCGCAAAGCCCTTCCCCATTGCTGCAGTCGTGTTGCCCAGCGAATCGAGCTGATCCGTGCGCTCTCGGACAACAGGTAGCTGCCCAGTCAACTCCGCGATGCCGCCTGCATTGTCCGCGATCGGGCCGTATGCATCGACTGACAGAGATATGCCAAGGGTTCCCAGCATCCCGACTCCCGCCAGGGCAATGCCATACATCCCGAGACTGGCATAGGCTGCAAGCAGAGCGGCGGCAATCACGACAACAGGAATGACGACGCTGCGCATGCCGGCAGACATCCCGCTGAGGATGTTGGTTGCCGCACCGCTCCTGGATGCGAGCGCAATCTGTGCGACGGGTCGTGATGATGTAAAATACTCGGAAGCCAGGCCGATCAGGACACCGGAGACAATGCCCACGCCCACTGCGCCGGCTGCCTTCATATTACCAAATACTCCGAAAGAAAGAGGGATCGAAGATGCTATGAGTGCAACAGAAGCTCCAATAGAACCATATCGCAGCAGAGATTCCGGCGAAAACCGGTCACTTCTCGACAGGAGCTTCACCACGAGTACGGCCAACAGGGAGAAGAAGAGGCCTGCCGCAACCACATAGTAGACATAGCGGATTGGCAAAAGAACGTCAGCGATCCCATGCTGGCGGGCGAACCAGTAACCCAGGATGTCTGCAGCCAGGATGGCCCCGATGTATGACTCGTAGAGATCGGCGCCCATGCCTGCAACGTCACCTACGTTGTCGCCTACGTTGTCCGCTATTGAGGCAGGATTCCGAGGATCATCCTCTGGAATTCCGGCTTCGACCTTTCCAACAAGGTCTGCTCCAACGTCAGCCGCCTTGGTGTAGATTCCTCCGCCGACACGGGCAAACAACGCAACAAGCGATGCGCCCATAGAGTATCCGGTGGCCGCGACGAGAGCCTTCTCAGGACTGTGAAGGATGGCCAGCGTGCCATACATCGAAAGGAAGGACCCCGCAACGCCAAGACTGCTCACGACAATTCCCATGACGGATCCGCCCGAGAAAGCCATATTGAGAGCTGCACCCAGGGAGCGTCGCGCTTCCAGAGTGGTACGTCCATTGGCCATTGTGGCAACCTGCATGCCCACAAACCCTGCCAGTACTGAGAATCCCGCTCCAACAACGAAGGCAAGCCCTGCCACAAGTCCGTCCCCAAGTGCAAGAAGAACGCCCACGATCGCCAGAATAGGGAAGAGCACGGCATATTCGCGCACGAGGAACGTAGTGGCGCCACGATGGATTGTCTGCGTAATCTGTAGGATTGCCTCATCGTCGAGAGGATGGCGGGCAATGGATCTCGCCAGAATTGTCACGAAGAGGAGCCCGACGACTGAGAGAATGGGAACGAGAATGAGCGGATAGGATATGACTGCCTGCGATGGAATACTCACTACAAGTGTCCTCCTGTACTGGGTATCGCGAAGTAGAAACAAAGGCAAACAGTGGAGCCGGCGATCTGATTTGAACAGACGACCTGCTGATTACGGATCAGCTGCTCTACCAACTGAGCTACGCCGGCACACAAAAAATAGCCAACTGGCCAGAACAAAAAGATGGAGCGGAAGACGGGATTCGGACCCGCGACAACTGCCTTGGCAAGGCAGCGCTCTACCCCTGAGCTACTCCCGCTCTGGCGGGATCGACGGGATTTGAACCCGTGGTCTCCGGCGTGACAGGCCAGCGTGTTGGACCAGCTACACCACGACCCCGTACAACACTTAGTATAGATCGTTCTGCGAAAAGTCAAGTGAGCATCCGGTGTCTCAGTCTCACTCAGCGCACAATGCTGTCATCATATGCGATGCAGCAAAGGTGGTGGGCGGAACAGGGTTCGAACCTGCGACCCCCTCCGTGTGAGGGAGGTGCTCTACCGCTGAGCCATCCGCCCATAAAATGGTGCCCTCGAGGAGAATCGGACTCCTATCGCAGCCTTGAAAGGGCCGTGTCCTGACCATTAGACTACGAGGGCATTGGTGAGCCGTACAGGACTCGGACCTGTGACCCTCTGCTTAAAAGGCAGATGCTCTGCCAGCTGAGCTAACGGCCCGCGCACTCGTTCATTTTACTGAGAACCGGCTCCTCGTCAATACTTGGAGCGGCTGAATGGTCGCGTCAGTCCTCTGCAGTTGTATCGAGTGACTCGAACCGGGTGTATCTCTTGTCAAACATCAGTTTGACATTGCCCTGCTTGCCATTGCGGTGCTTGGCGACCAAGGCGTTGGTGGGCGTCCGGGTGTTGACCTCGGAAGTGTCAACCCCTTCGTCGGTGTACAGAAACACAACAATGTCGGCATCCTGCTCGATTGCACCGCTTTCGCGAAGATCAGACAACTGAGGCTTCTTGCGGTCCCGCTTCTCAATGTCGCGTGACAGCTGAGAAACAACAATAATCGGCACATTGAGTTCACGGGCCAGGTTCTTGAGCATACGAGTGATCTGCGCCACTTCAAGGACGCGGCTCTCGACCTTTTCGCCGGAGGCAGCAAGCTGAAGGTAGTCGACAATGAGAAGTTCTACCCTGGCCGTGACCGCAAGACGCTTTGCCTTCGCTCGTATCTCGAGAGCCGTCAGTCCGGCCGTGTCGTCGATATACAGGGGTGCCTCCGACAGCTTGTTGCTGACCTGTGTCAGCGCCTGCCAGTCTTCTTGTGACAGATAGCCGGAACGGAGCTTATCTGACTCGATCGAGGCCTCAGACGAGATGACCCGCTCGGCCAGCTGCTCTCTGGACATTTCCAGACTGAAGATGCCTACGGGCTTCTTCAGGCGAACTGCATTGTACGCTGCAATGTTCAATGCCAGCGACGTCTTTCCGACGCTTGGTCTCGCGGCCAGGACAACCAGTTCCTGGGGCTGGAACCCGCCGATCTGAAGATCCAGATTCTTGATGCCCGTGGCGACCCCCCGAATGGAGCCCCGATGGTCATAGCGTTCTTCCAGGACCTGCAATGTCGTAGGGAGGATGTGTTCCAGTGGCTGGAAGTCTCCACGTACCATACCCTGAGACGCCTCATAGATGAGCTTCTCTGTTCTGTCGATGAGTTCCATGGCCGTGACGGTGGGAGAAAACCCCATCTCGTAGATGTCTCGACCTGCGCGGATGATACTGCGCTTGACCGACGACTCCTTGATGATCTCGGCATAGTACTTGACGTTCTGGGTCGTCGGAACAAGCTCCGTGAGTTTGGCCAGGTAGGCCACGCCGCCGATACGATCGAGATTGCCGCGGCTCTTGATGTCGTTGCTCAGAACGATGACGTCAACAGGCTTGCTGGACGCTCGGAGGCGAAAGATGGAGTCACAGATGGCGACATGCTCATCGAAGTAGAAGTCATCAGGCTTGAGATAGTCCATGACCTCGTCAACGGTGGCATTCGAGACAATGAAGGAGCCGAGCAGAGACTGCTCGGCTCCCATATCATACGGTGGAACGACGTTTCCCGGATTCGAACCAGCTTCGTTCTGCCCGGCTTGCGGACGAGCTTCGCTTACCTGGGCATCAGTCCGGTCGGGCATCCTCAGACGGCTTCCGCAACAATGACGGAGACGAGAGCAGTGACCTGAGGGTTCAGCTTCAAAGCGACCGAATAGACCCCAAGTGCCTTGATGGGCTCGTCGGTGCTGACGGTTTTTTTGTCCACGGCGACACTGAGTTGACTGACGATGGCCGCAGCGATTTCATCCGGAGTAATGGCGCCATAGAGTCTTCCCTGTGGCGTTGCTTTGGCGTGAACCGTAACCGACTGACCCGTGAGTTTCACTGCCAACTCCTGGGCACGTGTGAGTGCAACATCCTTTTCCTGAGACACTGCCATCTTGTGTTTGCTGAGGACGGCTACTTTCTCGGGTGTTGCATCGATAGCCAGATGTTGAGGAAGGAGGTAATTGGCGGCATAGCCCACAGAAACGCTGACCACATCATTCTTGTGACCCACGCCCTTGACGTCGGCAAGCAGGATTACCTTCCTGTCCATGATTGGTGTCGAACTACCGGTTCACAAACGGCAGGAGAGCCATGACGCGAGCTCTCTTGACGGCACCTGCAAGGGCACGCTGGTGTTTCGCACACACGCCCGTCGCACGACGAGGAAGGATTTTGCCCTTGTCGCTTACGAAACGGCGCAGACGTGAAGCATCCTTGTAGTCGATATCATCGGTCTTGTCAGCGCAAAAAGGACAGAATTTCTTGCGCGCACGGAAGTAAAACGATTTCTTCTTACCCGTCTTGCTGGGTTTCTTGAATGGTGCGTTTGGCATAGTAGTTTACTCCTTCGTCTCAGTTGAATGGCACGTCGTGGTCTTCAGAGCCGGAACCCTGCTGCAATGATCCCTCGGGGACTTCAAAGTCCTTGAGAAGGTCATCTTCGCCGGGCGCTTCGCCGGGCTCACCGGAACTCTGACGGTTCTGAGGAGCACCGATGACCTCGAATGTCGTAGCGACAATCTCGGTTGCGCGCTTCTTGGTCCCGTCGTTGGCGGTATATTCCCGAATGGACAGGCGTCCTGTCACGAGAACGCGCAAACCCTTCTCCGCCGACTTCTCGATCTTGTCGGCAACAAAGGTCCATGCGCTGATGTCAACGAAGAAGACTTCTTCCTTCCAGTCGCGGACAGACGGGTCTTTGGACGCGTTCCAGCTACGGTTTACGGCAATCGAGACACGCGCCGTCTTTTTACCCGACGGCGTATAACGGATATCCGGGTCCCTGGTGATCCTGCCTGTGAGGACAACCTGGTTGAGGTCGTTCATCCCTATGCCTCAGGTGCAGGGGTGGGTTCGGATACCGGTGCAGCTACTGGAGCGGGTTCAGGTGCAGGCATAGATTCGGGCACTGGTGCAGCTACTGGAGCGGGTTCAGGCGCAGGGGTGGTCTCCTGTGGGACAACGCTCTCCACGGGAACGACAGTTTTCTTGTGCTCGGGTCGCGTGACCATCCACCGGATGACATTTTCGTTCACTCGCAGTTGCTGTTTGAGGGCGTCGACCTCACCAGGCTCACACTGAAATGCGATAACCCAGTAGTACCCATCCTGTTTCTTGTTGATCGGATATGCCATACGACGGCGACCCCACGGGTCTGCCTTCAGGATCGTGCCCTTCGATGAGATGAAGGCCTGAACGGTAGCGGCGACAGCCGTAGCTTCTTCCTCCGGCATTGTCCCGTCCACAATAAACATCAATTCAAACTCTCTCAACAGTTCCTCCCTTTGGACTTGGATTTCGGCCGTCTTCACGACGGCAGAGAGCGAAGATAGTATATGCAGGAGCTGCAGCGATGCAACCGGGTGGACCCTTCACGGGAAGCGCCCGGTTGCACCATTCTGAAGCGGGTCGGCTAGCGAGCCTTCTCCAGAAACGTCTTGTAGGCCAGATAGCAGGCATACAGGTCAGCCTTGCTCGCCAGTTCCTGCGGGGCATGCATCGAGAGAAGCGCAGGTCCAGCGTCCAGCGTTTCGATGCCGCGCTTCGACAGAAACTTCGCCACAGTGCCCCCTCCGCCGACGTCTACCTTGCCCATCTCAGCAACCTGCCATGGGACCTTGGCCTCGTCCAGCAGGGCAAGCACCTTGTGAAGAGTCTCGGCGGAGGCATCATGGGCTGAGGATTTGCCTCGAGACCCCGTGAATTTCGTGATCACAATGCCCTTGCCAACCGTGGCGGCATTTGCGGGTTCGAACACATCCAGATAGTTGGGGTCCATACCGGCATCGACGTCGGCACTGAGTGCCATGGAACTCCAGAAGACCTGCCTGGCCGTGGTCTTCTCTCCAGTCTCGACAATAAGCCGCTCAATGACCAGTTCAATGAATTCGCTCTGCATACCGGTGTCGCCATCACTGCCGATTTCTTCCTTGTCAGCAAGGAAAACGACCTGCGTGCGCTCAGGATCCTTCTTCTGGTCCAGCAAACCGCGCAGCGCCGTGTACCCACAAATCCTGTCATCATGTCCATAGGCAAGGATGAGTCCGCGGTCAAAACCGACTTCCCGCGGCTTCATTGCCGGAACGAGTTCCAGCTCGGATGCAGCAAAGGCTCGTTCGTCGACATTGAGCTGCTCGGCAAGCATCTTCAGAATGTTGGTGCGAACGGGAGCCTTGTCATCCTTGTCGTCGCAGGGAATGTGGCCGACGATGGCGTCAAGCGCTTCGCCTGAAACACCTTCACTCATCTTTTTTTCTGCCTGAACCTGCCCCAGATGTGGAAGAATGTCTGAAATGTTGAATACAGGATCGTTCTCTTCCTCGCCGATACGCAGCTGAAGCTTTTTTCCCGCCTTGTCATAGATCACACCGTGCAGGGCGAGTGGGATCGTTACCCACTGGTACTTTTTGATTCCACCGTAGTAGTGGGTCTGAAAGAGACCCAGGCCGGTGCTCTCAAAAAGCGGGTTCTGCTTCACGTCGATGCGTGGAGCGTCGACGTGTGCAGCCACGATGTTGACACCCTCACCGAGAGGACGTTTGCCGAGCCTGACGATAACGGCATTCTTGCCCCGGTTGATGAAAATGAGTTTTCCACCCCTTGGCAGTGTCTTTGAAGAGAGAGCATCTGCAATTCTGTAACCGCCTGCCTGAGCAATGGCCGTCGCTGCTTCGACGAACTCGCGTTCAGTCTTGGCATCCTTCATCAGCGACATGTACTCCACCGCCAGCTTGTCGGTCGCCTTGCGATCCATACTACCCCAAGCCGATGTCTTGTTCAATCCGATCTCCTTGGACTTCATCGTTGTTCACCTCCGAGTGTGTGAAAAGTTCAGCATACCTTGAAATTGGGCCGAAATCAAATAGCATGCTAAGCGAGAGGAATGGAGGAGTCCTATGGAATTGCGCGGTGACTTGCAGAGTTTTCCACTTGCCCAGCTTGTTCAGACCCTGGACAACGCTCAGAGAACTGGAAAGCTCGACATAGAAGGGCACGTGGGAAGCTTTGCCATCTTTTTCCAGAAGGGCAAGGTCATCCATGCGCAGTCGCCGTATAGTAGCGGGCTGCCCGCTTTCTTCGATGCCTTTCTCGTGCATGACGGCACGTTCAATTTCTTGCCGAACGTGATCATGCCGCCTCGAAGGATCACTGAAAACAATACAAGTCTTCTCATCGAGGCAACGAGACTTGCCGGCGAATACGCACGATCAGGAGTTCAGATGGAGCCGTCTGCACTGCAGGTCAGTCTGACCGAGAATGATTCCGGCTCAGCCGTCACGCTGACGGCCGATGAGTTTGTGCTCCTGCAGAAGACCGGTGATCAGGAGTCGTTCGACAGGATACTGAAGGAAGCTGAATTCGGATTCTTCCGCGCATGGACGGCTCTCAATGGCCTGGCAGACAAAAAGATGGTTACGGTCTCAAAATTGGAGGCATAGATGGAAGGTCAACTGTCTTCACTGGTGATTACAAAGGAAGATATTGAAACCATCGACGAACTGTTCTCTCAGTATCTCATAGATTCGCAGGCAAAGGACATCATCCTCCTCAACAAGAGCGGGGAGCTCCTGGCAAAAAGCGGTGCTGTCACGCACGAGTCGGCAGTGGCCGTGTCTGCCTTGGCTGCCGGCGTTTTCTCGGCCACAAATGAGTTGGCGAAACTCCTGGGTGAACGTGAGTTTACTCTCACGTTCCATCAGGGTAAAGAGACCAACATCCATATTTCCCTTGTAGACCCGCTGATTCTTCTTGCCGTCATATTTGACAACAAGGCGCCTATTGGTGCTATCAGATTCTGGGCCAAGAAGATCTCTGGTTCGATCAAGCCGGTCCTCGAGAAGATGGCTTCGAGCCCACGGCAGGAACCGTCCCCCGAATTCAGGAAGGGGCTGCAGGACGAGATCGACAACCTCTTCTAGCAAATTGTGCGAGCAGCCACATGTCTCTGATCGACTTCTCCAAGTCCGAAATCACGTTCAAGGTTGTGTACTACGGCCCGGCAATGAGCGGCAAGACGACGAA
Organism: Candidatus Cryosericum sp.; assembly: GCA_049299835.1. Classification (GTDB taxonomy): domain Bacteria; phylum Caldisericota; class Caldisericia; order Cryosericales; family Cryosericaceae; genus Cryosericum. The sequence goes on from JBAQYC010000058.1 coordinate 13,225, forward strand.
CCTCAGCTGGATCTTTCGGACAATTCCGGAAAAGGTGAAGGGACAGTTCACCTCCATCGCGACCGAAACGGAAAGGACGCTCTTCTTCGACTTCCTGCCGGTTGAACTGGGGACGGTGAAGGGTTTCAAGATCCGCCTGAGCCTTTATACCGTTCCTGGGCAGGAACTGTATAAGCTGACACGCAAGTCCGTGCTCAAATCCGTAGATGGCATCGTCTTTGTCGCTGACTCAAATCGCGACCGGCGAGAGGACAATATCAACAACCTTGCTGACATGAACAAGAATCTCGAAGACTACGAGCTGCCGAACACACCCATCATCTACCAGTTGAACAAGCGTGACATGCCCGCCATTATGCCGGTCGGTCAGCTCGTCGATGACCTCCAGCTCAAAGGAAAGGCGGTTTACCTTGGCATTGCCAGCAGTGGGGTCTCTGTCATGGAATGTCTCAAGGGAATCACTCACGAGGTGGTCAGCAAGATCTGACCTGCTGTTCGTGGGACGTGATTGTGGGGCTTTCGTCCTTCGTTCTTCTTGTTCGCTCAGGCTCCTCCGTCGTCGCCCATGTCCTGCACCCATCCATGAACCAGCCCTGACCGGGACCATGCACTCATGACCCGGTCAAACTCCACATCAGTCAGTTTTCGTGAGATGCCCATTGCACGGTCTAGTGCCTTGTAGGCTGGAAAGTACTGCGTCATGACGCTCACATAGGTCTGAGGTGAGAGCCGGTGAGCAACGAAGCCAAAGACTTCCCTGGCCATGCTGGTGTGGCATGGAAGAATGAGGTATCTGACGATGAGTCCTCGGGGGATGTACCTGCCCTGCTCGTCCATGTTGATGTCCCCAACCTGGCGATGCATCTCCACAAGGGCTCGTTCTGCGACAAGGACGTAGTCGTGGACTCCCGAAAGCGCCATGCCGACTGCTTCGTCCGTATACCGAAGATCGCCCAGGTAGATATCCACAATTCCATCCAGAAGTGCCAGTGTCGATGGCTCGTCGTAGCTGCTCGTGTTGTAGACGATGGGAATGTGCAATCCCTGTTGCCGCGCGGCAAATATGGCCGCCAGTACCTGGGGTACCTGGTGAGAAGGTGTGACAAAGTTGATGTTGTGTGCTCCCTTTTTCTGTAGTTCAACCAGCGCAGCTGCGAGCCGTCCAACCGACATCTGTGTCCCATGGTGCAGCTGGCTCAGCGGGTAGTTCTGACAGTAACAGCAATTCAGGTTGCAGCCGCTGAGGAAGACCGTACCCGACCCTCGTGTCCCGCTGACCGGAGGTTCCTCGCCACGATGCAGATTCCAGACAAAGACCTTGGGCCTGAGAGCCGCACCACAGGAGCCAGTATCGCCGGAAAGACGATGAGCCCCGCAATGTCGAGGACAGAGATCGCAAACGGCCATACGGCGATACGCCGTCCGAATCCGGCTCCGGAACTCCTCGTCCGACAGCCGCAGGTAGGACCCTTCGATTTCAGCAACCACTTCTGGACTCGCTGCAGCGTCCTGACTCGGTACGGCGACCATGTTTATGCCTGGAGATCCGTTTTCGTTTTGGTCCATGCTTCAACCTGGCCGGCAACTGCCCGAATGCGTTCCAGGGCCCCGGCGGCGAATGCTTCACGATCCACCGCCTTCTGCCTGGGGCCGGGTTCGACAGGGAGAAGTCCGTAGTTGGCATTGGCAGGCTGGAAGTCTTCTCTGTCGCACGTAACGTAGTCGACCAGCAGACCAATCATGGTCCGGACCGAGAATTCGGGTCGCGAGTGACCACGAAGCAAGGCGACACCGTTCAACGCAGCAACGAGACCGAGTGCCGTCGACTCCATGTATCCGTCGACGCCACACAGCTGGCCCGCCATCCAAATGCGTGGAAATGCCGTCAACTGGAGGTCCTGAGACAACACTGAAGGGCCCCGCAGGAAGGCGTTCCGATGAATGAGGCCATACCGCAAGTATTCAGCGTTGCGGAGTGCAGGTACCATGCCGAGCACCCTCTGCTGTTCGGTGATGGCCAGAGAAGTCTGGAAGCCCACCAGGCCGAGGACCGTTCCCTCGCGGTTCTCCTTGCGCAGCTGGATGACTGCAAAGCAGTTCTCAGGCCTTTCGCGGAGGCCGACTGGACGCATCGGACCAAATCTGAGAGCATCGTCTCCCCGTCGTGCAATCTCCTCGACAGGCAGACATCCTTCGAAGTACTTCTGTTCATCGAGAGTCTCAGGGAGGTGCTGTCTGGCGGATTGAAGCTCATGGACAAACGCGTAGTACTCCTCCTTGGTAAGAGGGCAGTTTACGTAGTCTGCGGCGTCTCCCCCTCGGGAACTCAGGAACGAAGTACCGGCATCGACTGAATAAGCCCAGACCGATGGAGCGACGGCATCATAGAAGAAAAGGTTCTCGTGTCCGAGACGCTCCCGAAGTTCGCTCAGGAACACCGGACTGGTGAGAGGGCCTGTGGCAATGATGGTCGGAACCGACGAGTCGAGCTGTGTGTATTCCTCCCTGCGAATGGAAATGAGCGAGTTGCTCTGGATGCTCTCAGTAACGAGAGTACTGAACTGATTCTTGTCCACGGCAAAGGCCTTGCCTGCGGGAAGGCGGCTTGCGTCGGCGCACCGGACGATGGCCGAACCGAGGAGGCGCAGTTCGGCTTTGAGAAGTCCCCGCGCGTCCCGCAAGGCGTCGGATCCAAGAGAGTTGCTGCAGACAAGTTCTCCGAACCGATCAGTCTCATGGATGTCGGTCTGGTGCAAGGGCCGCATTTCCCATAGTTCAACCGAAAGTCCCAGACGGGCCAGAGTCAGTGCAGCCTCACTACCCGCCAGGCCGCCCCCGACAACGCGGATGTCTTTGCCCATGCTAGAGTGACTGGGCGATGGCAAAGCTGTCCGGTCCGCGACGCACCAGGAGTCCCCGGAGCTCAAGACTGGTCAGAACGCTGAGAACCTGAGGCGCAGCGCAGGCAAGGTGTTCGCACAGAAGATCGACCGACGTACAGCCTGACTGTATGCAGGCAACGACTTCCTGCTCCTGCTGAGACAGAGCCGTGAACAGGCCTTCATTGCCAGTGCCAATAGCCTTGAATCCCGGGAGCTCATCGAGAACGTCGGCAACAGACTGCACAAGTTTGGCTCCAGACTTGATCAGCGCATTCGTTCCGACATGCTGAGGAGCATAGATAGAGCCGGGGATCGCAAAGACCTCGCGATTCTGTTCCAGAGCGAAATTGGCTGTGAGCAGGGACCCGCTCTCCCTGGCGGCTTCTACGACGAGGACTCCCAGGGAAAGGCCGGAAATGACGCGATTGCGCTGCGGAAACGTGTAGACCGTCGGCTGGGTATGAAGATGGAATTCGGAGATGACGGCTCCTCCGCTTTCTGCGATAGCACGCGCGATTGGAGCATGAATCGTCGGGTATATCTCATCGATGCTGGACCCCAGGACCGCAATCGTTTGACCGTGTCCATCCAGGCATCCAACGTGGGCCGCCTTGTCAATTCCGTAGGCGAGGCCACTGACAACCACGAGACCTGCTGCTGACAGTTGTCCCGCGAAGTCGGAAGCGACCTTGACGCCTTCGGGCGACGGCTTGCGACTTCCCACGATGGCAATGCAGTCCTTGAGGATAACGGCTGCGTCACCCAGAATCTGGAGGAAGAGCGGAGGGCGATAGCATTCGAGCAGGCGACCAGGATAGCTCTGCGGCCCATCGAACATTGTTACAAGAGAAGCTCCGATGCTATTCAGCTCTGAGAGCTCTTTGTCCGCTTTTTCCAGGGCGCTGTCCCGTTCGGTTGGCGACAGCCGCTTTCCCCGCGCCGCAGGCAATCCGGAAAGCAGTTGGTCGAGCCTCTCTTGTGACACGGTCTCCAACTCGTCCGGGGTCCCGAGCAGGGCCGCGAGGTCCCACTTGCAGACGCCAAGAGGCAGGAGATCGAGAGCAAGAGCTGCTCGACCAAATGGCGAGATCATGAAGGGCTAGGCAGTCAGCTGTTTCTTCGCCTCAGCGACGAGGGTGACAAATGTTTCCTTGTCGTGGACGGCCATATCGGCAAGAACCTTGCGGTCAAGCTTCACACCGGCTTTCTTCAGGCTTCCCACAAACTGAGAATAGGTGATGCCGTTGGAACGGCACAGTGCGTTGATGCGCACAATCCAGAGTGCTCTATACTCACGCTTCTTTTCCTTGCGGTTGAAGTAGGCGTGACGCTCAGCCTGCTGAACAGCTTCCCGTGCAGCTCTGTATCGTATGGAGCGTGCGCCGACATAGCCCTTGCTGAGCTTCAGTATCTTCTTGTGCCTTCTGCGGATCGAGCTTCCACCTTTAACTCTCGACATCGTGATCCTCCATTAACCCTTGAGATACGGCACAAGTCTCTTCATGTTGCGAGCATCTGCGCCTTGAAGAACATGCTTCTTCAGCATCAGTTTCTTCTTGCCCATGGACTTCTTGCCAAGCTTGTGGCCATGGTTGGCGCCATATGCCTGTATCTTGCCGGTACCGGTTATCTTGAATCTCTTGGCGGCTCCCCTGCATGTCCTGATCTTGGTCACTTTGTTTTTGATAGCCATGTTCTACTCCTTTCCGGGTCCTTTCATCTTGGCGAGCACTTCCTTGGATGGTTCCATCATCATTGACATGTTACGACCCTGCATCTTGGGTTCCTGAGTGACCGTGCCGTATTCGGCAAGGTCGGTGGCAACCCTTTTGAGCAGAGCACGCCCCTGATCCGGAAAAGCCATTTCGCGACCGCGGAACATGATCGTCACGCGCACGCGATTTCCGTCGGACAGGAACTCTTTCAGGTGCTGGTTCTTCACGGTCAGATCGCCAACGTCGATGCGCAGTCGATACTTCATTTCCTTCATCTCGACTGTGACCTGTTTCTTCCTGGCTTCCTTCTGCCGCTTCATCTGTTCGTACTGGTACTTTCCCAGGTCCATGATCTTGCAAACGGGTGGAGTGGCGTTGGGCGCCACGACGATCAGGTCGAGCCCCTTCGAGTACGCAAGTTCAAGAGCCGCTTCGGACGTCATCAAGCCTAGCTGGCCGTTATTCTCGTCAATGACGCGGACTTCTTTCCAGCGCACCCTCTCGTTGTAAATCAGATCTGAATCCCTATTGATTCCACACCTCCAAAAAGAAAAATGGCGGCCGCTGTAAAACGGCCGCCATATGATTAACAAAAGATACTGGCGAACTCAAGGACCTCTTCGCTTCAAGCTGGAGGTAGAAGCCCTACGGGCTTCGTTTTACAGTGGCTCGACTCTCTTGAGCCTTCACGAGTATAGCAACGTTTCCGTGCAAAGCAACTAGGGGAAAATGACCTTGCTCCTGATCTCCTCGAGCACGCGTTCGATGAACTGGTCGACAGCCACCACACCCTGGTCGCCTTCATGGCGCATGCGCACGGCCACCGAGTCCACCGCCGCTTCTTTGGCACCTATGACGGCAATGTACGGGACCTTCTGTATCTCGGCATCGCGGATCTTTGCCTGCATTTTCTCTCTGCGGATATCCACCTTGGCACGGATACCGCGCTCCAGCAGCCTGGCACAAATTGCTTTGGCATACTCCTCCTGCACGTCGGTGATGGGGACCACCTCGACCTGGATGGGGGCAAGCCAGAGAGGGAATGCACCAGCATACTGCTCAATGAGGGTCCCGAAGAACCGTTCCATGGAACCCAGCACAACGCGGTGCAGCATGATCGGGCGGTGTTCCTTGCCATCTTCGCCGATGTACGTAACGTCGAAGCGCTCAGGGAGGTTGAAGTCGACCTGGACCGTCGGTCCCTGCCACTCGCGGCCGATGGCATCCACAAGCTTCACATCGATCTTTGGGCCGTAGAAGACGCCCTCGCCTGGATCGACCTTGTAGTCGAGATGCATTTCCTCAAGAGCCACCTTCAGAGCCTCGGTCGCCATCTCCCAGCCTTCATCCGTTCCGACGGAGTGTTCCGGGCGCGTGCTGAGGTAGATGTTGTACTTCGTGAACCCGAACGTTTCGATCATGTGACGCGTGAAGTCAAGTACTCCCTTGACTTCATCGTTGAGCTGGTCCGGACGGACAAACAGGTGAGCGTCGTCCTGAGTGAACCCGCGCACGCGCAGAAGACCATGAAGAACGCCTGATTTCTCATAGCGATAGACAGTACCCAGTTCAGCCCACCGCAACGGGAGATCACGATAGCTGCGGACCTGCGACTTGTAGATGAGAATATGGAACGGGCAGTTCATCGGCTTGAGCATGTACTGATCCTCCTCGACCTGGAGCGGTGAGTACATGTTCTGCTGGTAGAAGCCCCAGTGGCCGGAGGTCTTCCAGAGCTCAAGGTTGGCTATATGGGGCGTATAGACAAATTCATACCCACGCTTGATGTGCTCTGCACGCCAGAAATCCTCGATCTCCTTGCGGACAATGGCTCCCTTGGGATGCCAGAAAACGAGCCCGGCGCCAGCCTGCTCCTGGATACTGAAGAGATCCAGCTGCTGGCCCAGCTTGCGATGATCGCGCTTGGCGGCCTCTTCCCGCGCTGTGACATAGCCGACCAGCTCCTCTTTGGAAGGAAAAGCCGTGCCATAGATTCGCTGAAGCATCTTGTTCTTCTCATCCCCTCGCCAATACGCACCTGCAATCGACAGAAGTTTGAAGTGCTTGAGGTAGCTGGTGGAGGGAATATGGGGTCCACGGCAAAGGTCGGTGAAAGATCCCTGTGTATAGAGCGAGACGGTCGTGGCGGGGATCTCCGACAGGATCTCGACTTTGTACTGGTCACCTCGTTCCCGGAAGAATTCAATGGCCTCGGCTATGGGT
>JBAQYC010000059.1:0-7277 GCA_049299835.1 Candidatus Cryosericum sp.
GTCCAGCTCATCCAGCATGAGCGCAGAGACAGGAGCCAGCCGGACCTCCGTATAACGCATGGCCGCTGCAGAATCACCATCAATGGATCCGAAGTTGCCATGGCCGTCAATCAGGGGATACCTGAGCGAGAATTCCTGCGCCATACGAACGAGCGAATCATAGATGGCTGTATCACCGTGCGGGTGATACTTGCCCAGGACGTCGCCAACGATACGGGCGCTCTTCTTGTACGGCTTGTTCCAGAAACACCCCAGCTCATACATGGCGAAAAGGATGCGACGATGCACGGGCTTCAGTCCATCGCGGAAGTCCGGCAGCGCTCTGCCGATGATGACGCTCATGGAGTAGTCGAGGTAAGACTTCTTCATCTCCTCCTCGACGTAGACGTTAAATACCTTATCGTTTTCCGGCATCAGTGTCCCTCGCTCCGTCAAATGTCCAAATTGTAGACTTCACGCGCATGGTCAACAATGAACTTGCGACGAGGCTCCACCTTCTCGCCCATGAGCAGCGTGAAGATGCGTTCAGCTTCCTCGGCGTCCTCCAGTGTGACACGTCCCATGAGGCGAGTAGCGGGGTCCATAGTTGTCGACCACAACTGTTCAGGGTTCATCTCTCCCAGTCCCTTGTACCTCTGGACATCAGGCTTGCCCTTCGTCTGCGACAGCAGTGTCCGCAGCTCGTCATCAGAGAAGGCATACCGTGTTGTCTTGCCATCAAGGAAGGAGAAGAGTGGAGGCTGAGCAAAGTAGATGTTCCGGTTGACGACCAGCGGACGCATGTATCGGTAGAAGAATGTGAGGAGCAGAGTCCGGATGTGTGCTCCATCGACATCGGCATCTGTCATGATGACAATCTTGTGATACCGAAGCTTCTCGATCTTGATGTCGTCCATGACTCCTGTACCGACGCACGTGATGAGAGCCTTGATTTCCTCATTCTCAAGTGCGCGGTGAATGCCAACTTTCTCTACGTTCAGGATCTTGCCTCTCAGGGGCAGAATCGCTTGAGTACGCCGGTTTCGACCCTGTTTGGCACTGCCGCCTGCTGAATCACCTTCGACAATGTAGAGCTCAGATTCCGCCGGGTCCTGGGATGAGCAGTCCGCCAGCTTGCCTGGTAGACGCCCGCCATCCAGCTCGGTCTTGCGACGCACGAGGTCACGCGCCTTCCGGGCAGCCTCACGTGCAAGTCTCGCACTGACAGCCTTGTTGGCCATTGCCTTGAACTCGTCGATGTGCTTGTCGAGGTACAGCTCCACCTCTTCCTCGACGGCAGCCTCAATAGGACCTTTGAGATCGGCATTCCCGAGGCGTGTCTTGGTCTGGCCCTCAAACTGCGGATCGGCGATACGAAGGTTGACGATAACAACCAGACCTTCGCGGATGTCCTCACCCCCAAGACTGTCCTCAGGCTTTATGAGCTTGATCTGACGCGCCTTGGAGTTGAACAGGCGCGTGTAGGCATTCTTGAAGGCCAGCTCGTGCACGCCGCCGTCAACCGTATTGATGTTGTTGACATAGGAGATCATCTGATCGTTGTAGCCGGTGTTGTACTGAAAGGCAACTTCAAGAAAGAGGCCTTCAGTGTCTCGCATGAAATGTATCGGGTCTGGTGGCACGACTTCACTGCCCTCGTTCATGTAACGCACGAATTCGATGAGTCCCTTGTCATACTTGAAGACCTGGACCTCTTCCGTTGCATGGTCGACAAAGTCGATTTCCAGTCCGGAGTTCAGAAAAGCCAGCTCGCGCAGACGTTTGCTGATACGCTCGGGATCAAAGATAAACTCACCGAAAATCTCTTCGTCGGGGGTGAAGCTCACATACGTGCCTGAAACACCAGCAGGAATCCCTTCTTCCTTGACACGCAGGTGATATATGGGCTTGCCGCGAGTAAACTCTTCCTGGTATACTTTCCCCCATTGGGTTACTTCGACATAGAGACGGTTCGACAGAGCATTGACACAGGAGACACCAACACCGTGCAATCCACCGGAAACGTGGTAGCTCTTCTTGTCGAACTTGCCACCCGCATTGAGGCGTGTCAAAGCCACCTCAACACCCGATATTCCCAGGACAGGGTGCATATCAGTTGGTATGCCACGGCCGTTGTCACGCACATCGACGGTCTTGTGGTCTGCGCTGAGCCCAACGTCGATCTTGGTGCAGAAACCAGCCATCGATTCGTCGATGGCATTATCGACGACTTCCTGCACCAGATGGTGCAGACCCCGGGAATCGGTCGACCCTATATACATTGAAGGTCTGGTTCGAACATGTTCCAGACCTTCAAGTACCTTGATATCTCTTGCGGTGTACTGGGAATCCTGCATGCGCAATCCTCCTGTTTTCTGTCTATCATATGGTATCATGGAACACAGGAAATACAATGCAGAAACAAGGGTTAAGGCCCTTTCCCATTTCGTCTATGTCAAGGATATTTCTGTCAAACAACCGTTGGCGAGACTAGACCAACCTGTCAAACGCCTCCCAAACATCCTTCGCGACTTTCAACGACTCTCGCTCAAGGCTTTTTCTGTCCACCCCGAGTACCTCGTGATCCTTCACGACGACTTTTCCCTCCACAACTACAGTATCAACCAGGTCGGAAGACATCCCAAAGAACATGTGGCCAAAAGCGTTCGCCGCATTAATGAACGTTGGACTCGTGTAGTCTAGGAGAATGAAATCTGCAGTCGCACCCGGCTCGAGACGCCCGACGGGGCGCCCGGCGAGTCGTGAAACGATGTCGGCATTGGTTTCGATCTGAGCGTGCTGGACTTCGGACCAGAAGGCCGATGGGTCCACGTATCGGTTTCTCAGACCCACCAGCGTGTTGCGAAATTCCTCAAACATGTTCGCCGTATATCCGTCGGTCCCTATTCCCACCTGGATACCTGCATTCAGCATCTCCTTCACGGCAGGCAGACCAACAGCGTTGTTCATATTGGACATCGTGTTAACGACTACAGGCGTCCCTGATGCGGACAACAGTCGACGTTCTGATTCATCGATCCCGACGCAATGTACCGCAATCGACAGAGGTCCGAGCAGCCCGGCATCATCAAGACGATCGATGATGCGTTTATCATACTTTTTCAAGCTGTCAGCTTCGTCGATCGCGCCTTCTGCAACGTGGACATGATACCCGACACTCCGGGAACCCACCATGTCATGCAGCATGGCCAGCGTCTCGTCCGAAATGGTAAACGAGGCATGCAGGCCCACCATGGCCGACGCCAGCCCATGTGCTCCCCGGACTTCATCAAGGAACCGTATGTTCTCCTCAATGCCGGCGCGTGCACCATCGGATCCGTTGCGATCAGTGATCTCATAAGAAAGGACATGGCGCAGACCGATCCTGCACAACGCATCAGACAGCGTTGACAGACTACCCGTGATAAAATTGGGCGAGGCGTGATGATCAACAATGGTCGTCGTTCCACACCTCAACGAGTCCATCCCGCTGAACGCAGCGCTCATCCAGCACGCATCTTTGAGGAGAGAGCGATCCAGCCTCCACCAGAGGTCCTGAAGCACATCCAGAAACCCACGGGAAGTACGGCCAGTACTGATTCCCCGAGAGTACATGGAATATAGATGCATATGGGTGTTGAGGAACCCGGGCAAGAGAGTCATGCCTGCAGCATCGATCTCGACCCGATCTGCAGATGGCTGACAAGTCTCAGAAGGAGGGTCCCCTGATCCGAGGCTGGCGATCAGCCCATCTCGCGCCAGCAACCAGCCCCGGTCGATGACAAAACCATCGGCAGCGGGGTAGACGATACGGGCATTCCTGACGAGAAGCTCGGGCATGCAAGTACTCCTAGTTCCCGCTGACAAAATCGACGCCAGCCTGCAGCGCCCTCTTGTTGACCTCGATAAGGTCAGTCTTCTTTCCAGTCAGGAATATGGGCAGGGCTCCATGGACAGATTCCATCGTGATCGGAGCTACCTTGCCCAGATAGGCGCCGAGCAACACCATGTTCGTGTATTTCGAGCTGCCCAGCTTCAGGGCGATGTCCGTCGCGGGGATATACACAACACTCAGATCGGACCGTGCAGACTTCTTCTCTATCAGGGTCGAATCAAGAATGAGCAAGCCTCCATGCTCGATGACAGGCTCAAATTTGTCGAAGGACTGCACATTGAAAACGATCGCTGCCTGGGGATTGGTCAGAACCGGAGAGGCAATAGGCTCATCGGCGATCACAACAGAGCAGTTTGCCGTTCCTCCGCGCTGCTCTGGGCCGTAGGAAGGCATCCATGTGACCTCCTTGCCTTCATCCATACCTGCGTGAGCAAGCAGTTCCCCAATGAGCATTACTCCTTGACCGCCAAACCCCGCAATGACGACGTTGTGCTCCATCACAGCACCCCCTCGACGACCTTGAATTCACCAAGCGGGAAATAGGGTATGACTTCCTTGCGGATGCGTTCCATCGACTCCACTGGCGTCAGCTTCCAGTTGGTCGGACAGGTCGACAGACACTCGACGAGCGAGAACCCGATGCCCCGTACCTGCGCATTGAATGCCTTGCGGAACGCGCTCTTGGCCTTGCGGATGTTGACTGGGGAATCCAGAGAGACACGAGCGATATATGCGGGCCCGTCAAGCGTGGCCAGCATCTCGGACACACGGATAGGAAAGCCATTGACCTGGGACGTGCGGCCCAAAGGACTCGTTGTCGTCTTCTGCCCCAGCAGCGTCGTCGGAGCCATCTGGCCACCAGTCATGCCGAAGTTACCGTTGTTGATGAAAATGACCGTAATGGGCCACCCACGGGCCGCAGCATGAACAATCTCTGCCATGCCAATGCTTGCCAGATCACCGTCACCCTGATATGCAAAGACAAAGTTGTCCGGATTCGTCACCTTGATACCAGTTGCCATGGCCGGTGCTCGGCCATGTGCAGCTTCCACGCTGTCAAAGTTGAAGTAGTTATATCCAAACACGGCGCAACCGACGGGCCAGACCCCGATGGTCTTGTCAATCAAACCCATTTCGTCGACCAATTCAGCAATAAGCCGATGAGCAACACCATGCGTGCACCCTGGACAGTAGTGCGTAATCTTGTTCGCCCACGAAGTCGGACGCTCGTAAATCACCTTCATCTCTTCAGTCATGGCTCTACCGTCCTTTCTCAAACTGCTCTTCAAAAGCAGTCAGCACTTCCTGAGGCCCGGGCACGATTCCACCGCCTCGCCCATACCAGCCAAGAGGCATCTTGTCGCACAATGTCAACCGGACATCTTCAAACAATTGCCGGTAGGCAAGTTCAACCGTCAGTGCACCCTTCAGCCTGCCAACGTATGCCTGCATCTGCCTGGCAGGAAATGGCCAGACCGTGATCGGACGCAGCAGCCCAAGCTTGATGCCCTTGGCACGGGCGAGCCGCACCGTCGTCTTGGCAATGCGTGCCATGGTGCCATACGCAATGATCGCGTAGTCGGCATCCTCCATCTGGTATTCCTCGATGCGAGACTCGACCTTCTCGACTTCGGCGTAGACCGCCTGGTGAGCCAGGTTCCACTTTTCCAGCTCAACAGCGTCAAGGGTGAGACTGGTAATAATGTTGCCATGCTCACGCCCGTGCCTTCCAGAAACCGCCCACTTGGGAGGCTCGAGTGCAGAGACGTCAACCTGGGTCTTGAACTCCACCGGCTCCATCATCTGGCCGATCAAACCATCGACGATAACCATCACCACCATGCGGTACTTCTCGGCAAGCTCAAACGCATCTACGAACAGGTCAACCCCTTCCTGAATCGATGAAGGTGCAAGCACGATGCGCTTGTAGTCTCCGTTGCCGCCGCCCTTGACCGCCTGCAAGTAGTCGCCCTGTGCAGGAGCGATATTGCCGAGGCCGGGCCCGCCACGCATGGCATTCATGACGACACACGGAACATTGGATCCGCTAATGTACGAGATACCTTCCTGCATCAGTGAGATACCCGGGCTGGACGAGGAAACCATCGCCCGTACACCAGTACATGCGGCACCATAGAGCATATTAATAGCAGCAAGCTCGCTCTCGGCCTGCACAAATCTGCCGCCTACCTCGGGGAGCCGTCGGCTCATGTATTCGGGAGTTTCATTCTGAGGCGTGATCGGATAGCCAAAATAGTAGCGACACCCAGCCTGAATAGCTCCTTCTGCAAGGGCTTCCGCCCCCTTCATCAGGACCTTGCTGCTCATACTTTCACCTCTCTGTGCAGCTCAATCGCAACATCAGGGCACACCAGTACGCACGAGCCGCACGTCGTGCACTTGTCCTGGTCTATACATTGTGATGGCCTGAAACCGCGAGCATTCAGCCGGTCGCTGATCACAAGGATCTTGAACGGGCATACACTAACACACAGGCCGCAGCTCTTGCACTCCTGTTCGTCAATAGAAACTCTTTCCACGATTGACCTCCAAATTGCTTCAGAATTCAGTTTGCGACCCAATGGTATCCATAATGCGGTTGAACGTTCGGATCACCGACAGAAGACCGGTCGCATCTGGCGTCAGTCGATGCACTACGGAATCAGCATATTCCGACGATACAAGCACCGCAACAACAGGCAAGCCCTCACTGTCGCCAAGCGCCTTGACGGCATCGTAGCCATGCTGTACATCCTCGACAGTCGTTTCGGCCTGCAGATTTGTGTTGGCCACGAGTCCGGCGACCTCAAGACGCACTGCAGAGCGGATGGCCGTCAGCATGCGCTTGAGTCCATCCGGCGTGTCCATACCCGGGCGCAGCGTATTGATGACGACGTACAGGCGATAGTCACTGTTCATGATCGTTTCGCGAAACTGGGCGATGGCTCCGGCACCAATCGCGTCTCCTCCGACATCGATGATCTTGATGGTGTCGAGTGAAGAAAGAAGTGCATGCAGATTGCGGGGAAAGGTCGGAACGTCAGCGTGCAGGAGACGACGCTCCGGCTCAATAATTTCTAGTCTAGCCGCTTCTTCCTCGGTGAGCAGCGGGAGCATGTCACGCAGTCGGAAGTATGGCTTGACAACATCAAGATCGCACAACATCACCGATGAGGCTGTCGTGCGGATGACAGAAAGGGCGAGGTTGAGTGCAACCTCGGTCTTGCCAGAACCAGACGGGCCAGCAAACAGAATCGATTGCCCTGCCCGGGGTCGATTCAACAACTCAGCAAGTTCACGTGCAGGCGACATCATCCTGAATACTTACGCAGCACTCATGGGGGCAGGCTCAGGAGGATATGCCGCGGCAGGTGCAGAGCCATCCAGCACACGGAGTACACCC
>JBAQYC010000060.1:0-5249 GCA_049299835.1 Candidatus Cryosericum sp.
AGTATGACACAGAAACCTGGACGGAGTTCCCAGGGTGGTGGTATCACGGCCAGCCATAGTAGTCTGTCGTTGCTACCCGGTTTGTCCGTTCTGAGATATCCTGTGGGAAGAAATCAGGCACCATCGGTCGATCCCTCACTGTCCAGGAAGAAAACGGCCGCCTGGCTCCCCGAGTCAAGACATTCAGAGACGAACGGAGGTATCATGAACGTACGAGTGATCTACCAGTCGACGACAGGCAACACGAAGAGGGTCGCGGATGCCATGGCGGCCGCGACCGGCCGCGCGGCAGAACCCGTAGCTGACGCTGTCATCAGTGAGCCTGTGGACATGCTGTTCCTGGGAGGGGCGATCCATGGCGGTGACATCGACCCGTCGGTCAAGACATTCATCGAAGGACTCGACTCCGCCCTCGTCAAACAGGTCACTGTGTTCAGCACCGGCTTCGAGCAGGACAAGGGAAAGGCCATTGGGATCATGAAAGACCTGCTGTCCCGGCGAGGAATCGCTGTGACGAACAAGTGCTACTTCTGCAGGGGCAAGTTCCTGTTGTTTGGCCGGGGTCACCCGGATACGGAGGACCTGGCCGGGGCGGAGGAGTTCGCGCGGAGTGTCCTCACAGACTAGTACTCCGCGCGTCGTTTCTAGAGCAGAGGTATTCCTGCGGTAAAACAGGCGGACCGCATGACACCAGACCAGACACCGGACTGGACCTCTCCGATGTGTGCCGTGTGCAGGAGAAGCATACAAAGCCTTGACTGTCCAATGCCGCCGCCGATAGTCAGTGGCAGGTCGCCTGCAAGCAGGCGGCGGTGATATGGAAGATCCCTACTGGCGAGTTCGCCGCGCGCTTCAAGCTGACGCAGGAGGGTGGGTGGGTCTACCCGGATGCCCATCGACGAGAGCTCGAACGCACAACTGAGAACTGGGTTCCAGATGAACAAGTCTCCGTTGAGTCCGCGATGCGTCTCGTCCGTGGGCGTCGACCAGTCATCGTAGTCGGCCGCACGGCCATCGTGGGGAATGCCGTTGCGCAGTGGTGCGCCAATACCGATGACGAACACGGCACCCGACTCATGGCAGAGGCGATTCACCCGCTCCTGTGGTGCGTGATCGGGGTCGCCGGCCTCCAGGTCTTCGGTGGACACGAAAGCAACATCGTCCGGCAGGTCCAGAAGCGGTACCGAAGGGTAGCGCTCATGCACGAGCCGATTGGTGCGGAGCACGACACCGTAGATGTCTCGAACGATCCCCTTGAGGAACGGCACGGTGCGCTCGTCTGCGTCGATGACGCGCTCCCAGTCCCACTGGTCGACATAGACGGAGTGCAGGTTGTCCAGCGTTTCATCAGGCCGGATTGCGTTCATGTCCGTGTAAAGGCCTTCACCATGCTCGAAGTGGTAGTCGGCCAGGGCGGCACGCTTCCACTTGGCAAGTGACTGCACGATCTCGACATCCTCGCCGATGCTGCGAATGCCGAACCGAACCGGGCTCTCCACGCCGTTGAGGTGATCGTTGAGGCCCGAGGTGGCAGTCACACACAGCGGTGCCGAGACGCGTGCGAGGTTGAGTGCAGCCGCAAGGCCACTCTGAAACGCATCTTTAATGAACTTGATTGCCTGCTCCGTTTCCCGCAGCGACAGCGCAGGCGTGTACCCCTCAGGCAGACAGAGCCTGCCGCTGATATACGTCAGTGCCGTTTCCATCTCCATTTTCATGTACATCTCCATTGTTCCACCGCCGGCACCATCGCTGGAGGTGAAGGTATTTTGTAGAGGATAGCAGGAAGGGTGGTTCCACGATGTGAGAATTGTGAATGACGATGGAAAGTGGATTCCTGTCTCCGCTGGAACGATGGACAGGGAAAACCGAATGTGCCTGAACGAGAACGACAAACAGAGGCAGGGGATCGTCCCCGGTGGCCACATCGGCCCCTCCCTGTATTGCGTGAGTAAATATCTCGATTGATCAGGTCAGACGTACATCTTCTCGTAGTAGTCCTGCAGCATGCGTGCTGCCGAGAAATCCCATTGGGCCATGTCGATGCTGGCATGCATCATCTCGACCCAGGCGTCCCGGTGGTCTTCGTAAGTGGGGATGACCTCGGCGCCAAGTACGTGGTACAGCGAAACGACATCGACACTGTTGCAGTCGTTGCCTTCGTATCCCCCGCCAAATTGCCAGCCGTTGACACCGTGCTTGCAGGCCTCGGGCCACCATCCATCGAGCGTGCTCAGGTTGAGGACACCATTCATCGCTGCCTTCATGCCTGACGTGCCGCTCGCTTCCATCGGCCGTACCGGGTTGTTGAGCCAGACGTCGCACCCGCGCGTCAGCATCTTGCCGATGCTCATGTCATAGCCCTGCACAAACACAACACTTTCGGGATACTCCCTGGCGATGCGGACGAGGTTTGTGATGGTCGCCTTTCCTTCCATGTCGTTGGGATGGGCCTTGCCGGACAGCACGATCTGAACCTTGTGGTTGTGCAGCAGGTCGCCGATGATCTCGCGGTTTGAGAAGATGAGGTCGCTGCGCTTGTAGGGTGTGGCGCGACGGGCAAACCCGATGGTCAGGACGTTCTCGTCGAGCCGCACGCCATTGCGCCGCTGGATGTCGTCGATCATCATGTGCTTCAGCGTGCTGTGGGCCGTCCACAGGTCGCCACCCGACGCGTGGGCCAGCCGGACACTCTCGTCCTGCCAGGTGCCGTTGTGGACGCCGTTCGTGATGGACAGGATGTCGGAGCCTCCAGGGATGAGCTTCCACATCTCACGCGCTGTGTGTCCATGCAGCTGCGATACAGCGTTTGCCTTCCTGGACAGGCGCAGTCCGGCGGCAGTCATACTGAACGGGTCTCCCCCCAGATGGACGACCTGGTCACTTGAGAGACCGTCGTACGAGTTCATATACTGCAGGATACGGTGGGTATGCACTTCGTTGCCGGCGGACACCGGCGTGTGTGTGGTGAAAACGATGTGCTGCTTTACGGACCAGAGTGCGTCCGTGAAAGGCACTCCCGTCGTCATCTGCTGACGGATTAGTTCGACGCCCGCAAAGACAGCGTGGCTGTCGTTGAAGTGGTAGATGTCCACGTCGATTCCCAGCGCCTGCAGCGCACGTATGCCGCCGATGCCAAGGATCATCTCCTGCGCGATGCGTTCTTCCTCGAACCATCCGTAGAGCTGCCCCGTCAGGTTCCATCCCGGGTTGCCCGACAGGGACGTGTCGAGGAGGTACAGCGGCGCGTTGCCGAAGGCGGTGCACTTCCACACCTTCACCCGTACTTTTTCGTCGCGGATGGGCACGGTGACGATCACACCCGTATCCTCGAGCGAGTCGTACCGGTACTCGTGGTAGCTGTCGTACGGGCGATCGTACTCATCGATGAACTGCTCGGTGTAGTCCTGACGCCACAGGATGCCGATCCCGACCATTGGCCGGGCGGCGTCCGCCGCCGCCTTCAGGATGTCGCCCGCCAGGATACCCAGACCTCCGGCGTAGATATGCAGTTTCTCATGCAGCCCGAACTCCATACAGAAATAGGCTACTCTGGGCATTGATTCGTTCATTGCAGACCCCCGTTATGTTCCGATTTCGATGACAACAACTTCACACGGCCTGAGCACGAGTTCGTCGGCTGAAGAAACCGACCGTCTGCACGGGCCCTGTGCATCATACACGATTTCGACTTCTTTTCCGACGGACATCGCTGCGGGGTGCTCCAGCACAAGCCTGAGCACGAGTTCCGCCGTCAGCGATCGATTTGCCACGACGACGAGCCCGTTGGAATGAGGCGAGTCATGATAGCAGAGCATCGTCAAGTTCCCATGGTGCAAAACGTCGTCCTGCTTCACGAAGTTCGCGGGATCGCTGAGGAGCGGCAGATAATGCCGCCGCAGACGCAAGGACTCCTGAAGGAGGTCGTCTGCCCACGCGTCGCCACTTGTCCAGTGAAGGTAGTAGGGGTCGAAGAAGGCAAGCCGGCCGGCCATGGGGTCGCTGGGCGGCAGGACGTAACGGCCGTCCTCGCCGTTGTCCAATCCAAGGTTCATCGGCTGGACTTCCAGCAGTTCCTGCCCGCTGTTGATAAATGGGACAGCGTTGGGCATGAAGGCGTTGAGAGTCAGGACGAGTCGAAGGGAGGCATTGTCCTGGAGGACGAAGGCCGACCGGGGAGTATCTGGCGTTTCCACGGCAGCAACGACGGGAACGGGTGAGGCAAGGAACCCATCATTCAGGATAAAGTGGTTGAAGTCGGCATTGTGGACCCTCTTGTAGTCGTAGTAGGTGTAACCACTGATCAGGTCGAACCCGTCCCTCTGCGCCTGCGCGCCCCTGCTGCAATCCAGCTCCTCGGACCAGAGGAGGAACGCGGGGTCCACCTCCCGGATGCGCCGGACAATCGAAGCATTGTGTTCGACCGGCATGGCGTGTGCCATGTCGATGCGGGCTCCGTCGATACCGAAGCATCTCCTGTAGTATGGTATCACCCCTTCAATGTAGTGCCAGAGCTCTTCAGTGGGTTTTGTCCCTGGATACCTGCCGAGCGAAGCGCCATCCTGCATGAGAAATGGAGGTTGTCCGTCAGCGACGTACCTTCTGACCTGAGCGGCATTGTCCGTGTAGAAACGAAGGTAGGTGGCATCGGTCCATGGCGGCTGCTGGTCATTGACGATGTCCGAGAAGCCGGGCACCGTCGTGATGCCGAACTGGTCTTCGATGGCACCCAGGAGGTCGTCGCCTGCACTCGCCCGGACCGCCGCCCAGCGGTCCGGATCGATGCGGTCGGGAGACCATGTGAACTGAGACAGGTACTCCGGCGTCTGCGGCGATGTGTACAGCTGTCCCAGCGTTTCGTCGTCCAATTCCCGCATGGTCGAGCCGTTACCCACTGTGGGAGCCCTGAATCCCGCTGCGCATCCCTTCCTGATCCAGCAAAACCAGTCTGGATGGTCGGCGATGAGCACACTGTCTCGCGAGGTCGTGCGGAACGCGAAGTCCAGAACCACCTTTATCCCCAGCCAGTGGCACAGTTCGACAAATGCCCGGAACTCCGTCTCCAGGAGTCCACCTGTGTCCTCACCCAGCAGGGGATCGTGCAGGCCGGGGTCTACCCTGTAGATGTCCCTGATTGCATATGGACTGCCGAGTGTGCCCTTTTTGTATCGGTCACTGTACTTGAACACCGGCAGCAGGTAGACGATGTCGATTCCGTATCGCCGAAGGAGAGGGAGCAGTGCCATAGC